>JAFZQP010000162.1 GCA_017620345.1 Lachnospiraceae bacterium | reverse complement strand
TTGTTCAAAACATTACTCTGAATCTTATGCGTTGCGGGATTTTTCTCGTAATTGACCACGGCATTCTTTGCATAATAATGCGCATCTGTCGCTCCGTCACCGACCACGCACTCGCCAAGGTCAAAATACTCATAACCCATCGACAGATTTACTCTCTCGTACAAGCGATAAGCACTCGGTTGAACCTTGCTTTCTTCCTTAAAATCTATATACTCATCCTTTGACATTGCCATAAAATTGACACCGGATGGCGGCGTTTCCGTAGATCTATGATCATATGCATAATCATATGCTTCTTTGCTGGTCATGATATCAAGAAAGAATTTACTCTTGGATGATATTGAACCTCCTGTACCAAGAGCCGCAACAGACTCATCAACCTCTGTATATTTATACGTTCCATCGGCATTTCGCTCCGGCACACCGGGTGATGTCCATTCAGGCCTCCACGTCTTATCGGTATTGAACATTAGATAGTCGTAATAAATATATGTACCATCGGTCAGCTTAACCGTATATGGAGAATGGATGGATGCCGAATCAAGATAAGGATAACCAAACCAGTTCTGCAGATCCGTCGAAGGGATCGATATCGTAAAGGTCGCGCTTTCCGTAGACGGATTCGGCTCGTTAAGAAAATCATTCGGAACAAGGTACAACTGCTGGTTGGTCTTGAGCGCAACGCTCTCGGCTGTCGGAACAACCTGATTTACCGTACCTGTAGGATTGGTGTAATCATCCGATGTAAAATCTATATATGCCTTACCCATAAGGACGAAATTATTGATATCTTTCATATCTAGATATGCATTCGATCCGTTGACGATTATCGCGCTGCTCTCACCGTCATCCCTTCCTGTTTTTCTTCCGATAAGATCAGCCGCATCAATGCCTGTAACAGTCTTGTCGTTATATCCGTAATAATTTCCTTTTATCTTGACCGTGCTGTATTGTGCATTCAGTATAAGATCATTAAGAGCAAAAACATTTGCATTTATATATACCGTAGGATCAGCAAACGGATCCGACGGTGAAGGCGTCGGAAGTGATGCTTTGGAATTCGTACGAAGTGATGTGTACCACAGATTTGCAAGGTTTGCATCTCCTCCTGCGGCCGGAGTGTACACTTTTAGATGAGGCGAAGTTCCTCCAAGATTTATATCGCCTTTGGATACGATGTAGTTCCCGGTAAACTGAGCAGTTCCATCCTTTATGTTGATACCCCCGAAAATCCTGTCCCTTGAGTTTTTGTCGGTAGACTCATAGAACGGATAATCCAGATCTGTGGTGTTTTCTCCATATCCGCTCGTCGTAATCATATGTACGCCGGCATAAACATTTCCGTTTATCTCCGTGTCACCGTTAATATACAGTCCCTGGTTTGCAATAAGCCCGTAATCTGACACATCGGCATTTGTCCCGAGAAAATCGACCGTCGGGACAGTTACAACGATATCGGTGGTAACAACAGCCTGATAACCCGACGTATCGGTATCTGATATCTGGACATTTTTCAGGACGACTCTGGATGTCTCCGCCCAATTGGACGGTGTACCGCCGTCTTTTTTCTGGTATTCTACTGCACCAACCTTATCGACATGCCCTCTTGATGTTATATATTTCTGAAGTTCCGTTGCGGTAAGAGATGTCAGGAATGTGTTGGCATCCTTAAGGAATCTGTTCCTAAACTCCTTTTCGGCTTCTTCGGCAAAATTGTAATCGACCGTATCTCCTTCATCGTTAACATCGGTCCCACCTACCATCAGAAATGCGGCTTCGTAGTCGTCACCGGCTGTTTGGGCAAGCTCCATCCCGATTCCTGTATAAATATCATTCAGCGCTTTTTCGGCATAATAAAAATCATCCCTGGTACGTTTGTCGATTCCTTTCATGCGAACATTAACCAGTGTAGTACCAAGAATAATCGATGTCAGGATTGTAACAAATGCGATCGCCACTATGACCGTCACAAGTGTCGATCCTGAATCGTCCGATTTAAACTTGTTGAAATTTTTACTGATCAAGGTAACTATCACTCCATAACCGTCGAATTAAGCTTTGCGTATTCCGTCGTATCCCCGGGCTTCGTAAGTACTACCGTAATGTCATAAACCCGATTTTTCTCCTCTTCCTTGTATACGTGGCCCTCCCCCACTGTCAGTGTCGTGGGATCATATGCGACGTTGGTTATCAGTTTGATCTTGTCGTTATATTTAAATTCTCCGGGTGTTACAGTCGTAGTATCATATGTGAAAGTACCTGTTCCTATACCACTGAAATTAACAGCAAGCGGACCCAGATTATCGGTAGTCTTTTGCCTGATAAAATAAACCCTGTGCGAATCCATATCACCCGAGGGATCAACAGCCGGGGTTGATGTGTCTTTGATATTTATCGTCTCACGTATTGGCACCTTGGTAACAGTTCCGACTTCCCCCATCGTATAAAAAATATAAATATTACTGTCAAGCATCATTCCTGCGTCGGCGATAAACGATCCGGTATACAGATCCCTTATGTATTCGTTTCCCGCCCCGGCCTCATACTTGACCGTTGCCTTGACCGTAACTCCGTTATATGCGCCTCCCACATTTTCCTTGACAATATCTATCGTCTTGGATGTGATCACTGCCTGCGTGGCGTGCGCGCTTGAAGAGTTTGACGGATCGAACTCAGCCTTCTTCTCGTTGAAATAACTCTGTGCCGCATCATCATATCTGTTGAACTCTTTCGCAGAAGACAATACCGCCTGCGACCCTGTATCGATCTCTTCGATAGACGGAAGCTTAGTCATATTTACCTGCTTGACTTTACCGGATTTTGTGGTCACATCAGCTGCTGAGTCCGCATATGTATTCGCGTTGATCGTGATCGTTGCGTTGAACGTCTCGCCCTGTGTTGCGTTGACTCCTGTCTTGGTGATCGTCATAACCCCGGATGTGAAAGAGCTACCGTATCTTGTCTGCAACGTATCCAACGGCGTCGACATCATCTCTTCCATGATCGACTCTGCAAGACTCGTGGCATTCTGAAAAGACTGTGCCTTTGCATTTATTTTTGCAGACATCGTCATAGACTTAATAAGCGGTATCGATGCAATGGCAAGAATACTCACGCAGACGATAAGCTCCACAAGCGAAAAACCGCGATCACTATTATGTTTAAACGACAGTTCATGCATCATTGTCCGTTTACCGAAACATTACCAACTTTTTCACGGATGTCTACTCTCGGATTCGACGTGTCATCACCCTCAATGTTCACAACTACCGGAATATCCGATTCATTGACTACATGAAGCACTACAGCAGACTCATCGTCACCCCCCATCCTTGCGGATGATACAATGCGCAGATAGAGCTTGGAATCGGACGCCTTATCAATCGTATCTGTGTATTCGTTCTTTCCCACCTTATAATTGACCGAATAACTTCCACCGCTTCCGGTCACCTTAAATGTTACGTCCTCTTTCTTGTTAGAAGAACTCGTGATATAGGTCGATTCCGTAAGATCATCAGCACGTCCTATCGTCTTACCGCTCGTATTATCAGTGACCGCATTGACCTTTACAAAATAGTCCGTTCCGAATTCATCAAGCGCTTCCTCAGACAGACCACCCATAAGCCTGTTCAGGAAATCCGACGCTATATCAGCCAGAAGATCGATTATTGATCCGCCATAGTCACGGTTCTGGAAAATATTCTCTGTACCAAGATTATCAACATCCGTCTCGACCTCCGGAAGCTCACGGCCGGGACCGAGTATCGCATACTGAGACAAAACAAGATTTCCGCTCACTATTCCGCCTTCGTCGTTGTATGATACATCTATATCTTTGATGACCATACGATCCTCATAATCCCTTATATATGCAAGCAGATTCTTAAAACCGTCATATTGGGCCTCAAACGAAAGACCGATCTCTGTATCCCTGTACATTAACTCGGATATACCAGAATTCTCACTGACGGACTTGACATTGGGAACTTCTGATGCCGATGCATCCGTATTCTCGCCCTCTGCCGCAGCTACCGCTTCCTGTTCGGCAGAAGCTTCTGCATCTGACATACTCTCGTTATCCTCTATCTCCTGACCGTTGATCATCATCTTGGTTTCTTCTGCAAACTTAACCTGATTGAACCAGATGGGGATATCGGCTTCGGCATGCGATACAAACATGATCGACTTCTCGTCAGTATTATCCTCGGGAAACTGATCCATGATAGCATGAATTTTAGTAGCTCCTTCCTCGATTCCCCTTTCATAAACCTCTTTATTTTCAAAAGCTCTGCGCTTCTCATCAAGTTCCTGTGTAAGTTGCATCTTCTCGTCTGAAAGCCGATCGATCTTGTCCAGGAATGGTCTTCCGACAAGAAAATATGATGCAGCCAGAATGATAAGTGCTCCAAGGTATACAAGTAATTTTTTATCTCTGTCACTCATTACTCTACACCTCCCTCTGCCGTATTATCCATCACTTCACTATCATTATCCGGTGCCTCTTCCGTTACTTCCCCGGCCGGCTCTTCCGCGGGTTCCTCTGAAGGTCCCTCTGAGGATTCTTCAGGCGCTTCCACACTCTCTCCATCACCGGTTGATTCTTCAAGGGATGCTTTCTTGGGATCGTCATATTTAAGTATGACTGTCATCTGAAAATTATCCTCAGCCGAATAATCAACAATATCCTCGTTTATGAATTCGGTCCTGACTTCCTCTACATATGGCAGCTTCTTTAATTGCTTGACAAATTCCGCAATGGGAGGTTTACCGAATGATTTACCACGTATCGTGACCTCACCTTCCTTCGAAGTAAACTTCTCTATTGCTACAGCACCGGGCTGAACATCTTCGAGATCAGACACAAATTTAGCGAGCGATTCATTGGCACCCTTTGTGGTGTCATACCAGTTCTCCATCGTTGTCACATCTGACTGCATCAACTCAAATCTTTGTTGAATAGCAGATACATCTTCCAGTGAACTGATCTGTGATCTGAGCATGTCGTTCTCATTTTTGTTTGTAAAGTATACGAACAGGATTCCGCCAATCATGGCCGCGGAAATAACAGCGGCAAATATGAGGATCCACCACGGTATTCCCTCAGTCTTTGCCTTGTCTGCTCCCCGTTTTTTCCCTTCCCCGCCGATGGTAAGTCCCATCGGATCGATTACTGCACCGATGTTGGCAAGATAGTTTGAAACTATCTCATCGGATAATATATGTCTGTTCTTGATCTCGACACCCCGAAGAGATTCGACAAGTTCGACATCATAATCCATCTCCTTGTTAACAAGCTCAGGGAGGCCTTTTACGGAGGTGACGTCACCAATAATAAATACACGTTCAATCGGATGCTCAGGGTTCCTGGCCCGATAGAATTCAAGTATACGACCGATGCTTGACAGCATCGATTTTACTGCATCTGCAACATCCTGATATCGAATGGTCAGCCCTTCAAGATCCTCATTAACGAGTACCATATCAGCCTCATCATCCGAAATGTTTCTTGCGACTTTAACACCGTCAGCTATTGCAAGGCGACCATAGGGAACGCTTCTTTGCATAACAAGCGTCGAGCCATTCATAATGTTTACGACGGTATTCTCACCGCCTACCTGTAATACGGCATCCACTCCCTCGCCGGCTGTCTGGAGTTTTAAGAGCTGAAGGATAGAGTTACCGGAGAAATCTACCGTCTCCACGCTCATTCCCATAGCTTTGGCGAGAGCATAATACTGTTCTATAAGATCATTCGGCGTTGCCGTTACCGACAATCTGTAATTCTTGATATTATCAGTCTGTACGACCTCTAATATTGAATAGTTGAATGTGTAGTCTTCTAAATTATTTATCGGGAAATACTCAGATGCGTTGATCTGAACAATGTCTTTGATACGGTTCTCTTTGCAGTAAGGAATAATAGCCTCTTTATTTGCTATACGCTTTGAAGTGATCGTAAAAACGATACGTTTGGCTGTAAAACCTTCCCCCGCAAGCCCCTGTTTGATCGCACTTGCAAGTGCCTCCGGATCAAGTATTACGCCGTCTTCACACAAGCCCTCAGGAATTAAGAGGTCTATTGCATTAAATACCTGTATTTTTCTTTTGCCCGCAAGTGCTACCTCACAGACCTTTACGATCTCACTCCCCAGTGAGATCGACAGAACTTTACCCGCCATATGAGTCTCTCCTATTGTTCACATGCCGTTCCGCATATGTGATGCTATACGGCACACCCCTTATGATACAAATACATGTCTTATGAAAGCATTCCGAGATAAGCATCAACCAATGCGTCTCCCCAAAGACATGCAATGAAAATCCCCGCTGAAAGATATGGTCCAAAGGCCAGAACATGATCTTCACTTGATACTTTCATACGGATAAGATGAATAAATGATCCAAGTATGCACCCTATAACAAACGCAAGGATACATCTCTTCCATCCGAGAAAAAGTCCGGCTGCTGCCATGAGCTTTATATCTCCTCCCCCTATCCCCCGGCCCTTTGTGACCAGATAAAGCATGAGCAGAAATCCGCTTACGCACAGCATTCCAATGACATGATCGAGCCAGTTCTCATAATCAAAAATGAGGCTGGCCAAACCAATACATGCTAAAAACACATTAAGACCGAACGGAATCTCATATGTCCGCCAGTCTATAACAGTTATCACTATGAGTGCCGATGTAAGTCCCATCATCAGCACGCTTTGTACATTCAATCCCTGTACCGCAAAGATCACACAGTAAAGTATCCCGTTCAGCAATTCGATGATCGGATACTGTATCGATAGCTTTGCGCCGCAATTTCTGCATTTGCCCCTGAGCAGTAGGAAGCTAAGTACAGGAATGAGATCATACCACTTTATCACGTTCCCACACGCCATGCAGTGGGAACGTGTAGTGGTAATGTCTTCCTTCTTCGGTATCCTATAGATGCAGACATTCAGGAAACTGCCAATCAGGAGCCCGAAGATGAAGCACGATGGATAAACAAAACAAGTCTCCGTCAATTCGTTTTACTTCGGTACAAACTTATTGCCGTCTACCTTGTAATACTTTCCGTTTCCGTCGTCTGTATAAGTAATCGTGCCGTCAGCAGCAATAGTTGCCGTTATCGTCCATGCACCCTTAACCGCAGACTTGTCAGCATTCGCATCAGTTAATGCGTCATTAGGTGATGCAACAAAATTCGAGTCGTGTGCACCTGTTATTGTAATACCGCCTGAAGGGATTCCCTGATCAGCATAGTAAGCCTGTACAACGTTTACACAAGTATCAAGATTTGTAATGTCTGTTGACTCTCTGGACTTCTCAACATACTTGTAGAGCATAGGAGCAAGAACACCGATAAGGATTGCCATGATGGCAATAACGATGATCAGCTCGACAAGCGAGAAACCTTTGTTATTCATTTTCTTATTCATACTCATTCTCCTTTTCTCATATGAATTGATAAATATATATATCAGCAGCGTCTGCTCCACACTGCATTATATATCATATATCGGATTACAACTCCGTTTTATGAACTCCTTTATATTTTATCACATATTCTCTTTTTGTGACACCCTCTACTCATAAAGACTATCTGTATGGCTAAAACGGTCCATTCTATCACAGATTTCCGATTGAATCATACAATGTGAGCATCGGCTGAAGGATTGCCATAATTATAACACCTACTATGAGTGCCAGAACAACTATTATCAACGGTTCCATGACGGCCATCATCTGTTCGGTTGCTTCAGCAACTTCTTCTTCATAGTACTCTGCAATATTCTCAAGCATATCTTCAAGTTCACCGGTCTCTTCACCGATCGATATCATATGAACTACCATCGGCGGAAACAGTCCGCACATTTTGATCGGCTTTGAAAGAGATACACCGTTTCCGACCTGATCTCTTGCCTGGTATACAGCTCGTTGGAACAGAATATTTGTATCCAGCGAGTTACCGGTTATCTCAAGTGCCTCGAGCATCGGAACACCGGCGCGAAGAAGTGTGGACAGCGTTCTCGAAAACGTGGCACAGTTTGTTTTCGTCTGGAGTTGACCTACTCCCGGAAACTTGAGTTTAAGTGTACTGAAAAAAACTCTTCCGCTTATGGTCTGCCCGTAGAACTTAATAGCTACAATAAATGCGATGACTGCGATTCCTATCAGCCACCAGTATGCCACGAAAAAATCCGACATAGCAATGACTGCCTTTGTCAGCGCCGGCATATCGACATCCATGTCATCAAACATTGACATAAAGTTCGGTATTACAAATGTCATCATAGCCACGATAACACCTACGGCAACACACAGGACTATGATAGGGTAAATCGTTGCCTTTTTGATGATTGCCTTAAGCTTTGCTTCTTTCTCAAACTGAAGCGCCATCCTCTCAAATGCTGTTTCAAGCGAACCCGTCGCTTCGCCTGCTGCCACAAGGTTTACAAATATCGAAGGAAATACCTTTTGTTTACGCATTGCTGTCGACAGCGTCTCACCTTTTCCGAGGTCATCAACAAGCCCGATGGTCGCCTGTTTCAGCGCCTTATTCTCGGTCTGTTCACTCATCATCTGAAGAGCGTTTATTACCGATACGCCGGCCTTTAATATCGCAACGAACTGTCTGCAGAACACCGCATAGTCTCTCGCCTTAACACGCGGTGCGCCAAACGAGATATCCTTATTGAGCGCACTCTCCGGCTCAATCTTCATGACGATGAGACCGTCCGCCTTGAGCTTGCTCGCTGCCTGCTCGGGATTGGTGGCAGTCACATTTCCTTTTCTTTCTTTTCCGTCCGGCCCCATGGCCCTGTAAACATAACCCGGCATTTTTTCTCCTTACCTTATCTTTTTTGAAGCGGACCA
>JAFZQP010000161.1 GCA_017620345.1 Lachnospiraceae bacterium | reverse complement strand
TGTAGACATATCCGTCATGAATATAGGAGGGAAAAGAAGCATCGTTATAGTTTATAAGTTCCGATCCGTCATCTCTTGTCCTGACCAGACCCCTGTATTCATTTATCACTATTTTGCACCCATATAAAATATTGTTATAAAAATGAGGAATAATATGACTATTTATCTTACATAAGGCAGAGTATAATACAAAATATCATTTTTATCAAGGAGCATGAAGCTGATGAGTAAAAAAGAAAACGCAATCGTAATGAACGGGATCGTGAAAGAATTCAAGGTGCTGAACCGCAGAGAGGGATTAAAGGGAAGCATCATGGATCTTTTTTCCAGAGACTATAAGACAGTTACGGCCGTTGATCATATATCGGTAGAGATCCCGAGAGGAGAGATCGTCGGTTATCTCGGACCTAACGGTGCCGGAAAATCAACGACCATCAAGATGATGACGGGCGTGCTCGAACCGACATCGGGAGAGATATTGGTCAACGGAGTCGTTCCGTATAAGAACCGGGCAAGGAATTCGCAGGATATCGGTGTTGTTTTCGGTCAGCGTTCGCAGCTGTGGTGGGCCCTGCCGCTGATCGAATCCCTAAAACTGCTAAAAGACATCTATCAGATCCCGGATGATCAGTATCAGGAGATGCTTTCCTTTTACAATTCGATCGCAGATATGGAAAGCCTGCTCCATAAGCCGGTCCGGCAGATGTCTCTGGGACAGAGAACGTTAAGCGATATACTGGCTGCTTTTTTGCACAATCCCAAGATCGTATTCCTCGATGAACCTACCATCGGTCTGGATGTGTCAATGAAGGCAAGGATCCGTGAACTGATCCGGCTGCTCAATGAGAAAAAGCATACGACCGTTATCCTGACGACGCACGATATGGGGGATGTGGATGCGCTCTGCAAGCGTATCATAATCATAGACAAGGGGAAGATGCTGTACGATAACGACATGCAGCACTTGAAGAGTTTCTTCGGCTCCTACAGAACATTAAAACTCAGGATCAGCGGAGATCCTGCCGAACAACGGGAGGCGATACATGCGATATTTCCCGATCTGGAGACCGGGATCGATGAAAACTGGATATCGATCCTCGTTGATGAGGACAAGACAAGTGTTGTGAATGTTTTAAATACGTTGCAGCAGTCCATGAAGATCCGTGATATGCAGATCGAGGAGATCTCCACGGAGGATGTCATCAGGAAGATATATGAGGGAGGCGTTCGATGAACCTTAGGAAATATACAAGCCTGCTTAGGGCAGGCATTATGGAATCCCTGCATTTCCGCTTGTCCGCACTTGTTCTGTTTTTTGGGAATCTTGTGTATATTGCAGTCATTTTCTATCTGTGGAAAGCGATCTATGCTTCTTCGCCGACGGATGTCGTAAACGGGATGACTTTTACGGATACACTGATCTATGTGGTTTTGGCCTCTTCACTGTTTTCTTTTATGGAAATGTATTTTGTCTGGGAGATCGGACGGAGCATACAGTCGGGTAAGATCGTGCTCGAACTGATAAAACCCATGGGATACAGGCACTATCTGTTCTGGTCATATTCCGGGTCTTTAGTCACGAATTTCTTTTCGGTGTTTTTGCCGACATTTATTGTAATTGAGATCGTGACAAAGGGAGCGGTCGTACTCGGACTCAATCTGGTATTTTTTGTGTTAGCCGTGATCATGGGTGTTATCATCAACTACAATATCGATCTGTTTGTGGGAACGATCTGTCTGTATACGGAATCGATCTGGGGCATAAATATCATGAAACAGGTGATCGTGCTGCTGTTTTCGGGTGCAACGATCCCGCTTGCCTTTTTTCCACAGAAGATGCAGGAGATCGCATACCGCATGCCGTTCCAGTCGATCTACAATACACCTCTTCGGATCCTGTTAATGCAGACGGTGGATCTTTGCGAGGTCGGACATATGCTTTTGCTGCAATTGTTCTGGTGTATTACGCTGTCGGTCGTAACCAGTCTTTTCTGGCGTGTTTCGATCCGCCAGATAACGGTGAACGGAGGTTGATGGGATGAAAAAGAAAGGATTGCTGTTTTATATACGGATCTATCGCAAGATCCTTGCGCAGGATATCAAGAGCAAGATGAGCTACCGTGCGGATTTCATTATCTCCACGCTTGGCATGATACTTACGAATGTGGCAGGTTTTGTCAGTTTCTGGGTGTTGTTCCAGAACTTTGCCTCGATCAACGGATGGAACTATTATGAGATGCTGTTTCTATACGGGTTTTCGCTTGTATCTGTTACGCCGGTCCAGTGCTTTTTTGACAATAACTGGAGTCTTCGGATGTATGTAAGGGATGGGGATTTCATCAAGTACTGTTTCCGCCCGATCAACATGTTTTTTTATTTCCAGTCGGAGGTCTTTGACATTAAAGGACTCGGACAGCTGGCGTTCGGGATCGGAACGATCGTATATGCATGGCATAAAATGATGCTGCCGGTCACATTCCTTGCAGTCGTGAAGCTGGTTGTTTTTCTTATTTCAGCTTCACTGGTGATGATCGCACTGCAAAACGCAGCGGCAGCCACTTGTTTTTGGATCCAGAATTCGTTCTTTATTTTGGATTTCTTCTTTAAACTGAAGGATTATTCCAAATACCCGGTCACGATCTTTGATCCGGTATTCCGATTTATCTTTACTTTTGTGCTGCCCATCGCATTCATTGCCTATTATCCGAGCCTGGTGATCCTGCGGCCCGATTCGGTTCCCGTCCTGTCGTGGCTATCACCGCTTGTTGGCATCCTGTTCCTCTGGCTTAGCTACAGATTCTGGATGTTGGGGGCTCGAAAATACGACGGGACCGGCTCCTAATATCGCATCTGATTCAAACGATCTTCTATGGCCTGTTCAAAGAACGCCCGTGGAAGGTCGTTTTTTTTGTGCAGCTCCCTGAGCTTGAGATAGTATTCGATGAAGGCGTTGATCTCGACACGTTTCGGATAATACAGACCGGTTGCATTTAACTCGGTTTCAACTTTCTTTTTTTCGGTCTTATTCATACCCTTCATATCGGGAAGAGGTCGGAAGTTTGAAAAGAAAAACATCTTGTAGGAGTTCTTTTTCTTCTCATACCGATACTGGCCTGCCTGATCTTCACCATTTCCTTTGCCTGGCTGGTAAGTATCTTCTTCGACAGCAGCGTTGATAATGTTGACCGTGTTAGTTTCGATCAGATTGACCAGCTGACGACATATGTCTGCATTTGAAAGAGATTTTTCCGGAAGTCTGATCGTTGAACGGCCGAGAAGGTGATCTACAGGGACTTTGAAGTAGTCGGAGATCCTTAGCAACGTGTCAATACCAACATAATTGTTGCCTTTCCGGTTCAGACACTTACTGAGCTGTGCCGGAGCTATACCTGTCTCGCGGGCAAGGGTTGCCTGATTGATCTTATTATCCTCCATAAGGGCTTCGATCTTCTCGATGATCGTCAACTGGATGCCTTCTTTGGCCTTTTTTTCGATCTTTTCCATGTACAGGGACCTCCATAAAGTGGGAAATAATGAGAGTGCCAAAATGGAAATAGATAATACCATAAAGGAAATAAAATGTCAAAACAAAATGATAGCATCCAAAATAGAAATTAACGGATTTATACGGATCAAAACAGACCGAAACAGACCGAAACAGGGCACACCGACTAGTACGGTCAATGGAATTTCTTTGTTTTTCAAGGAGATTTTTTAGTGATAAAATGTTATTGCGATCTATCGGATCAATATTATTTCGGAAATTTACAGACGGGGTACAGACGAATATGAAAAAGAATATTTTTACATTTGGAATAATGCTTGCACTCGTGATGCTATGTGCGTGCGGGAGTGATCCCGGGACGTTGGGACAAAACAACGAGCCGGAAACAGATAATGAAACCGTGGAGACGGTTGCAACAGAAGAGGCTGATAAGCCTGATACCGGTTCAAAGGAAGAGGCTCCGGCGGAAACAGTTGATTCCGGTGAAGTAAATAAGGAAGAAATCGAAGAGCCGTCTGAAGCATCAGGCACATCAAAGAGAGACGAGTATGTAAATGAGTATGTCTCGGCGGCGGATGTTCTGTACGCATATAAGGAAGCACATGACGGGAAAGAGGACAGTGGATATACTTTTTATGATATCGATTCTGACGGGAAGGACGAGCTCGTCATCACCCGCGAGGGAGAGATCACCGATATCTACGGCAATTACGGGAATAAGATGAGGTGTGCTTTTACTGCGCAGGAAGGAGTTACCGCAACGATATATCCGGGTGGGATGCTGAAGGACGAGTATCTGACAGACGAAGGGAATCCCGGAGAGTCGTGGTATATATATTACAGCAGTCTGGGCGATTACCTGAGGGCTCTTGATAAGATCGACGGAGAATATTATGAGGTATGCGGATGGGATCTTGACGGTGCGGCGCTCAAAGAGATCGAAGACTCATACAAAAACTACGGATACTACCCTGAATGGATAGGCGAATGGAATGATCAGCTGACAGGATCGCAGTACGAGAGCCGTCTTCCCAAGGCAAAGAGCGTGAAACTTTCAAATATTGAAAAACTGTCTGATGTCACTGTCGTGGATCCGAAGAAGGCCGGCACCGATACTAATGGGAAAGCCATATCGATCGATGCTTCCACGCAGAAGAAAATGAACACCTTCATGAGCAATTTCTCAGAGGCCGGTATTGGCCAATATGATAAAGCTGACCGCGACCTTATCGACATTCTTCATTGGACGCTCATATGGACCAAACTTAACAAAGATAAAAATATTGAGTACCGCAATATCCCCGGAAAGGAGTTATGCGAGACACTCAGCCTTGAGAATGTAAATACCGTGACTGAAAAATACCTGGGGATCACCGTTTCCGATGATGAGATGACGGCGCTGCCATCCGATGATACATACGGAATTTTCTATGAAGGCGGAGATCTGTGCATGCCTGCGGCGGATGGAGAATCTTATCTGAACCTGACGGTAGTTGATAAAGCTGAGGATCTCGGCGCCCGCAGACTTAAGTTTACCTATACCGTCTATGCACAGGATCTGGATGAGTATTTTGACGGGAAGGGAAAAGATGAGTATTACAAACTTTCCGGAGAAGAGGCCTCAAAGAACCCGAAGCTTGAGATTATGTGGAAGGGTTATGCGATCGTAAGTTTTGACGGCTCATCATATAAGCTGGAATATCTTGAGCAGAAATGATACCTATAAAATCACGGGTGTTTTGCAATAACACCCGTTACACAAGTGCTTACCGACACGCATTACACATGTTACGAAATGCTGACCGGCACAAAGCACTCAATGATTTTTCCTGTAATCAGAGGGTGAAGTGCCGTAGTGGCGCTTGAACGCTTTGGAGAATGTGAAAGTGTCGTTGTAGCCGACACATGATGAGATCTCGTTTATGCTCATTGATTCGTTGGCAAGCATCTTCACCGCCATCTTCATCCTGTATGTGAGTAGGTACTCCTGAAGAGAGTAGCCGGTAGCCTCTTTAAAGAGACGGGTCAGGTAACTGCGGTTCAGTCCGAGAGCCGTTGCTATCGAATCTATCTTGATCGGCTCCGAGTATTTGAGCTGGATGTAATTGATAACGTTCTTAACATACAGCAGCGAATTGTTCTGTTCCTTCTCCTGACCAACGGAGGAGTTCTCTATCATGTAGTCGCATATCTTGTACACGTTCCCGACACAGTAATACTGTCTCTTATAGTGCTTGAGCGTGTCCATTACAAGGTCTTCTATGATCTTGTAGTGGTCGAGCGGTGTGTAGACGGGGTGTTCGGGCGTCAGTCCCGCTTCCTTTAATATAAGAGGTATCTTGGGACCGCCGATGTGCATCCATACATATTCCCACGGATCGTCCCTGTCGGCCTGATAGAATGTCCTGATGCTGTCGGGTATCAGAAATACCTGGTGTTCGTGGATATTGTACTGTCTGTTGTTGATGCGCAGTATTCCCTTGCCTTTTATGACGAAGTGCAGGATGATCCTGTTCCGGACGAAGTGCTCATATGAATAGAGGGGTTCGCATTTGTTCCTTCCGAGCTCATACAGGTAAAAATCATCCGAATCTTCATAATTGACAAATTTGCAAAAATCACATCCTTCAAGTTTCGCAGCCATGGCAATCCTCCCGATATATCCATTATATATTACATATAATGACAAAAGGCAAGTCACATATTGACATTTCAAAATCAAATAATGCCATTCATGAACCGGCCATACTTCTTTATACTTTTAGGTACCCTGAACCGATCATAATGTAACGTTGACATTACGAAAGGTTATACGAATGAATATAATTTGGCACAGCAATTCTAAGCAGTATCATTTGTACAACGACAAGATCAGTTATATCATGGGCGTTACCCCGCTCGGAGACCTTGGCAGCATCTATTTCGGCAGGAGGATTCATGACAAAGAGGATATGTCCTATGTCGTGAACCGTTTCGGACTGGCCAATGTGGCGGTCGATCCGGATACCGAGTCGTATTCCCAGGAACTCAACAGACAGGAATATCCGTCATTTGGCGTAACGGATTTCGGAACACAGGCTTTCGAAGTCGAGCTTTCCAATGGATCTAAGGTAAGTTCCTTTGTATATAAGGAACACAGGATCTACAAGGGCAAGCCTGCACTTACCGGTCTTCCGGCTACGTATGCAGCAGATGACGAGGCAATGACGCTTGACGTCTGCCTTGAGGACGAAGTGGCGAAGATGACACTGACACTGTCATATACGATATTTGACAGGTATCCCGTTGTGGCAAGGCATGCGGTGTTTACGAACAACGGATCTTCCGAAGTTAAGCTCACGAGGGCTCTTTCTGCGTGCATCGATCTTCCGGATCAGGATTACGAATGGATGCAGTTCTCGGGCGCATGGGCAAGAGAGAGGATCCCTGAGGTCAGGAAGATAACAACCGGAAGCATTTCCATCGAGAGCAAGCGCGGAATATCAAGTGCGAACCAGAATCCCTTCGTGATAATAAAGAGACCCGCGGCGGATGATCTTTCGGGTGAGGCGATCGGAATGTCGTTCGTCTACAGCGGAAACTTTCTTGCGCAGGCTGAATGCGATACTTTCGGAAGGCTGAGACTCCTTATGGGTATCAATCCCGACAGGTTTACATGGGTCCTTGGAAAACAGGAGTCGTTCGAGACACCCGAGGTCGTGACTGCCTATACCGATGAAGGACTCAACAGTCTGAGCAGGGCATATCACGAACTGTATAATAACAATCTTGTCCGTGGCAAATGGAAGAACGAGCCCAGACCGATCCTCATCAACAACTGGGAAGCGACGTTTATGGACTTTGATGAGGAACGGATACTGAAGATAGCGAAGAAGGCAAGGGATGCCGGAGTCGAGTTGTTCGTTCTTGATGACGGATGGTTCGGAGCAAGGAACGACGATACCGCTGGACTCGGAGACTGGGTTGAAAATCCCGACAAGCTGCCCCAGGGTATGGCCGGCCTTGCCAGGAAGATCAATGCGCTCGGCATGAAGTTCGGTTTCTGGATCGAGCCGGAGATGGTAAATCCCGACAGCAACCTGTTCAGAAGACATCCCGACTGGGCACTTGCCACACCCGGGAGAAAATCATCCCTCGGAAGACACCAGCTGGTGCTTGATTTTTCAAGGGAAGAAGTGGTCGACCATATATACGGGATGCTGAAAAAGGTGATGGAAAACGCGCCGATCAGTTATATCAAATGGGATATGAACAGGTCTCTTACTGAGGTATACAGCGCACAGCTTCCTGCGGATGAGCAAGGAATGGTCTATCACAAGTACATCATGGGTGTGTACAGCCTCTATGAACGCCTGATCGCTGATTTCCCGGATATCCTGTTTGAGTCGTGTTCTTCGGGCGGAAACAGGTTTGATGCCGGAATGCTCTATTACGCTCCGCAGGCATGGTGTTCGGACAATACCGATGCCATCGACAGGATCCGGATCCAGTACGGCACATCCTACGGATACCCGATATCCTCCATCGGTGCGCATGTATCGGCAGTCCCGAACCAGCAGACCGGAAGGAGTGCATCGATTGCGACCCGCGCGAACGTTGCATGCTTCGGTACATTCGGATACGAGCTCGATCTTAACAAGATAAGCGATGAAGAGTTCGAGGAAGTTAAGCAGCAGATCATGTTCATGAAGGAGAATCGCGAACTGCTCCAGTTCGGCACGTTTATAAGGCTACGTTCTCCGTTCGAGAAGGATCAGGCTGCATGGATGGTCGTATCGAAGGACCAAAAGAGGGCAATACTCGGAGTCTACTGCATGAGGTCGAACGTCAACCAACTTCCCGGATTTCTCAGGCTGGCAGGCCTGAACAGAGACTTTGAATATACGTTCAGGGGCGGGAAATACTTCGGAGATGAGCTCATGAATCTCGGGATCAACCTGACAATGCTTAATACGTCGGCACTTTCGACGGGGCAGGATTTTGTTTCTTATATAGAAGTACTTGAAGCTGTATAACGATATCACAAATTGACATGAAGACTTCACGAAATACCATACCCAATGACCGGCCGAACAGGTATCATTAAACCGTGATCGTGATCGGTACAGGGTAGAAAACGGTTACAGAAGAAGAGGTATAAATTATTTAGGAGGTTAATGTATGAAAAAGAAAGTAATTGCCATTTTATTGAGTGCCGTTACTGCAATATCAATGATCGGCTGTGCAGGCGCAGCACCCGCAGCACCTGCAGCAGAACCTGCTACAGAAGAGGCAGCTCCTGCTGATGATGCGGCTCCCGCTACGGAAGAGGCAGCACCTGAGAGCATCGGAAGCAGTGTTGAAGGCGAACTGTCCGTTACTATCTGGGACGAAGGTCAGAGACCCGGTCTTCAGGAGATCATCGATGACTGGAGCGCACAGTCAGGCGTTAAGGCAACTATCCAGGTCGTTGACTGGAACAACTACTGGACACTTCTTGAAGCAGGCGCAACAGGCGGAGAACTTCCCGATGTATTCTGGATGCACTCCAATGTAGCACAGAAATATATGGAGAACGATCAGCTTCTTGATCTTACAGATAAGATCGCAGCAAGCGACAAGATCGATCTAAACAACTACTACGAAGGTATCGTTAAGCTGTATCAGTCAAACGGCAAGCAGTATGCGGTTCCGAAGGATATCGATACGATAGCTCTGTGGTACAACAAGACTATCTTTGATGAGATGGGTGTTCCTTATCCTGATGATACATGGACATGGGATGACTTCAAGGCAAATGCAAAGAAGCTTACAAATGATCAGCACTGGGGATATGCGATCGCTCCCGGTAACAATCAGGAAGGTTACTACAACACGATCTACTCAATGGGCGGATATGTTATAAGCGATGACAAGAAGACCTCAGGTATGGATGATCCTAACTCCATCAAGGCAGTTCAGCTCTTTACAGATATGATCGCTGAAGGATCATGTCCCGATCTTGCAACAGTATCGGAGACTGCTCCCAACGAGCTCCTTGCAGCAGGCAAAGTTGCTATGTCGATCAATGGTTCATGGATGCTCGCAGGATATCGTGACAACGAATATACAGCAGCAAACTGTGATGTAGCTGTTCTTCCTTATACAAAGACACCTGACGACAGAGTATCGATCTACAACGGACTTGGCTGGGCAGCAGCAGCTAACACCAAGAACCCTGAAGCAGCATGGTCACTCATCGAGTACCTCGGCTCCAAGGAAGCACAGCTCAAGCAGGCAGAACTCGGCGTTACGATGTCAGCTTATGAAGGAACATCTGATGCATGGGTTAACAGCGTATCATGCTTCGACCTTAACGGTCATATGAAGATGCTTGATGCGAAGCTCGTATTCAGACCTTACTCAAGAGATACGACAGTTTGGGAAGACATGATGATCGAGAAGCTTCAGGAGTGCTGGACAGATGCCAGCAAGACAGAGGCTGTCTGCAAAGACATCGCAGCAGAGATGAATGCTGATCTTGCAGAAGAATAGAATCTGATATAATGATACTCATAGGGTGCACCCAGGGAACAGCAACCCGGGTGCACCCTTTGAACAATATCGGCAGCAGAACAAGTAAGGAGAACCACGTGAAGAAGAAAGCTTCATCAAGACAAAAAAGTGAATTTCTGTGGGGATGGATATTCATCCTTCCAACGATGATCGGACTGGGGGTACTTAACATATATCCCATGATAGATACGATCAGACAGAGTTTTTACAAGACAGGTGATTTCGGAAAGGGAAACATCTTTGTCGGTCTTGCGAACTACAAAAAGGTGTTCGGAGATTCAGAGGTATGGCAGTCCCTTTGGAATACCGTTAAATATGCCATAGTGGAGGTTCCGTTTTCAGTGGTCATCGCGCTCCTGCTGGCAGTGCTCCTTAACAGGAAGCTGAAAGGAAGAGATACGTTCAGGACCATATTTTTCCTGCCGATGGTCGTCGCTCCGGCAGCTATAGCGATGGTATGGAAGTGGTTATACAATTCCAATTTCGGACTGATCAATAATTTTTTCCATATAAACGTAAAATGGATATCGGATCCGGATCTTGCGATCTTTTCCATAGCGCTTATAGGTATATGGTCAGCACTCGGATACAATATGGTATTGTTCCTTGCGGGCCTGCAGGAGGTTCCGAGGGATTATTACGAAGCGGCATCGCTTGACGGTGCGAACGGGTTTGATCAGCTCATACACATAACCGTGCCGCTCATCTCGCCGACGATATTCTTCGTTCTGGTCACGAGGATAATAGGCGCGATGCAGGTATTTGACCTTATCTACATGATGATCGACCTTAACAATCCGGCATGGAAGAAGACGGAGTCGCTTGTTTTCCTGTTCTACAAATATTCGTTTGAACAGAGTAAGAAGGGTTACGGAGCTACAGTTGTTGTCGTTCTTCTGATCGTTATACTGATACTTACGGGTATTCAGCTTCTCGGACAGAAGAAATGGGTTCATTACGAATAGGAGTGGGCGCTATGAAGAAAAATATATGCAATTTTTTAATATACTTTGTTCTTGTGCTTGTGTCGATCACGATGCTTGTCCCGTTCGTATGGATGTTCCTTACAGCGTTCAAGACGACTGCGGAGACGATGCAGGTGGATCCGTTCGTTTACATTCCGAGTGTGTGGCAGACACAGAACTTTGGAAATGTGGTGAGGGCGATGGACTTTGTCAGACTGTATATGAATACGCTCCTCATGGTCGCATTTCGTATACTGTTTGCCGTACTTACCGCAACGCTTGCCGGATATGCGTTTGCAAGGCTTGAGTTCCGCGGCAAGAACTTCATGTTCACATTTGTACTGCTTCAGATGATGATACCGGTACAGATATATGTCATCCCGCAGTACATAATGGTCAGCAAACTTCATCTGACAAATACAACGATCGGTCTTGTATTTCCGGGACTTGTAAGCGCGTTTGGAACATTCCTTCTGAGACAGTCATACAAACAGCTTCCGAGAGATCTTGAAGAGGCAGCCAGACTTGACGGATGCAATATTCCGCAGACATTCCTGTATATCATGGCTCCGCTGACAAAGTCGGCAATGGTCGCACTCGGGATCTTTACGGCGGTGTTTGCTTATAAGGATCTTATGTGGCCGATGATAGTATGTCCCGACAACAGAGCAACGACACTTGCAAGTGCGCTGGCCAAGATGAACGGACAGTATCAGCAGAAGTACCCGGAACTGATGATGGCAGCGCTCATATCGTGTGTTCCTATGATAATCATTTACATATTCTTCCAGAAGCAGTTTATAGAAGGTATAGCTACTTCAGGAGGAAAGCTGTGAGTGTGATCAGAATACCTGTTAGTGACATGGAAGCCGCTTATCTGATATCAGATAGCGGCTCCGTGTCGTTTACGGTGATACCGCAAGGTGATGCGGAACAGTTCTTTGATAAGGCGGGAGCGGATCCCCTCGTTCAGATATCATGCACGGGAGATGCAACGTCGATCGGATTTGCCGCCGGTGAGACAAGACATAACAGCGCGCTTACGATGTCAATGAAGTATGTGTCGCAGGATGTACGGGATACCGCTGCGGGAAAGATCATAGAAACAACGGTTGCGGACCCCACGGGGCTGCGCGCGGTCCATACGGTAGTATCAAATGCGGATACAAGAAGCATATGTGTTTACACGAGAGTGATCAACGACTCACCGGAAGCCGTTATGATAGAAGCGCTCGCATCCGTGAACATAAGCTGCCTTACTCCGTATGCAGCGGATGAAGGAAGAGGAAGGCTTGTACTTCACAGATTCAGGAGCCGCTGGAGCGAAGAGGGGCGACACGAGGCAAGGACGATAGAGGATCTTCTGCTCGAACCGTCATGGGCAAATTTTGCGGTAAGATGCGAGAAGTTCGGGACAACAGGTTCAATGCCGGTAAGGGGATATTTTCCGTTTGCCGCGATCGAGGACAGAGGAGCAGGAGTGTTCTGGGCAGTTTCATGTGCCTGCTCGTCTTCGTGGCAGTTTGAGGCTGTGCGTATCGACAAGGGACTGGGTATTTCATGCGGACTTGCCGATTACGAGTTCGGTCATTGGAGAAAGACTCTTAAGCCGCATGAAGAGTTTACGACACCGGAAGCCTATGTTACGGCAGCAAAATGTCAGTTCCCGGAGGCATGCGACAGACTGCTGGACATTCAAAGAAGCAGATTACTGCCTGAACAGAAAGTCAGCCGTCTTCCTGCGATCTTTAACGAATACTGCACGACATGGGGAGAACCTTCGGAAGAGAGTATCGCTAAGATCCTTAAGAAAGTAAGCGGGAATGATTTTGACTATTTCGTTATAGATGCCGGCTGGTATGCGGATTCGGTCAAGGGATGGCAGGACAACATGGGTGACTGGAATGTCGCAGCCGACCTGTTCCCTAACGGCATCAAAAAAGCGGTTGATATGATAAACGCAGCCGGCATGAAGGCGGGCATATGGTTCGAACTTGAAGTCGTCGGCAAGGATTCCGATATGACAGACAGCCCGCATCTGCTCACAAGGGACGGAAAAGTCATCATATCCGGGACGAGAAGATTCTGGGATATGAGAAGCGAGTGGGTGAATGAATACCTTGGCACGAAAGTTATAGATTTTCTCAAAGAGAACGGATTTAAGTATATCAAGATAGATTACAACGACACGATCGGTATCGGCTGCGACGGCGCAGAGAGCGTCGGTGAAGGACTCAGGACTGTTGTTGAAGCAACGAAGAAGTTCTTTAAAAGGATCAGAAGCGAAGTACCGGGGATAGCGATCGAGATATGTTCATCGGGAGGTCACCGTCTGGAGCCTTCCTTTATGGAGCTGGCGGATTATCTGTCATTTTCCGACGCACATGAGGAAAAGGAGATACCGGTCATAGCGGCGGATCTTCAGCAGCTGGTTCTCCCGCAGAAGAGCCAGATCTGGGCTGTACTTCGCAAAACTGATGATGCGAAGAGGATAGTATATTCCGTATGCGCGGGTATGTACGGTGTGCTGTGTATCTCCGGTGATGTGCATGATCTGGCGAAGGACAAGTGGGAGCTTGCACTTCGCGGAGTCTATCTTTACAAGAAAATATCACCCGTTATTGTTGGCGGGTTTACGAAGAGATACGGACCGTTCCAGAACTCAAACAGGGATCTTCGTGAGTATCAGACCGCTATAAGATACGGCTGTAACGGGGAAGCACTTGTGATAACACATGTTTTTTATCATGAACAGTTACTTAGTGTTTCAATCCCGCTTGATGGAGAGTATAAGATCGCCGAAATATACGAAATCGGCGATCATAAAGTTCGGATAAACGGTACGGAAATAGTTATGGAGTTTGCCGAGTCGTTTGATGCGCTTGCTATACTGTTGGAGCGAGTATAGGCTGTAAGTTTACAGATAAAGGAGAGGCAAATGAAGCTGCCGGATAAAAGAAGGATACTCATGTCGCTTATAGGAGTGATCATATGTGCGATAAGTGTAGGTTTTTTCAAGATCGCTGCCATGGGAGTGGATCCGTTCCAGTCGTTCATGGCAGGACTTGATGCACTCATTCCGGTCGGCTTCGGAACGCTGTATGTTATCACAAATGCCGTGCTTCTTTTGTTCGCGCTTGTTTTCGACAGGCACTACATCGGGATAGCGACTTTTATCAACCTGTTTCTTCTCGGTTATATAACACAGTTCACATATGAGGCTTTGCAAAGACTGATGCCGGATCCTTCCTTAGCGGTAAGGGCAGCATGTCTTATATTCGGGATCGTGGTGATATGTATCGGGGCGGCTTTTTACATGACGGCCGATCTCGGGGTATCGACATATGATGCGATAGCGCTGATCATAACAGGCACATGGAAGAAGGGGAAGTTTGCCTATGTAAGGATAATCACCGACCTGTGCTGTGTTATCGCGGGCTGCGTACTGTTCGTCCTTGCGGGAAATAAAATGTCCTCTATTCCCACAATAGCGGGAATAGGGACATTGATAACTGCATTCTTTATGGGACCGCTCATTGAATTCTTCAATGTTAAGATAGCGCGTCCTTTTCTTAATCGTCGATGACTACACCTTTTTGCAGCATTATATTGGCATAAAGTGCAGACTCGCCCGTTGTGACGATCGCATAGGCTTTCTTTGCTTCTTCGTAAAAAGCAAACCTTTCGATATGTCCGATCATACCGGCACCGCGAGTGTCATGGTTTTTCAGTATATCGGAATATGTATCCCATATGGGAGTTTCGACCGGATCGCCCTTCATCACTTCCATCAGGTTAACGGGATGTTCGACGTATGTATCAAGAGGGAAGATCTGAAGTATCGCATCTAATACTTCGGGCACCCCGTGTCCGTCAAGGCGTACTACGATCGAATCTTTTCCTACCGACATGGCGGGAAAGTTCCCGTCTGATATGACTATCCTGTCGGCATGTCCCATCTCGCATAATACTTTTAACAACTCAGGTGAGAGTATCTTTGGTATTCCTTTAAGCATGTTGACCTCCTATTCCCACAACTGATTCCAGTCGGTCGCTCCCGGCCATAAGAAAACCTGTCCTTTGACAAGACGGCAGTTGCGTTCGGCATTGCGCAGCAGGAACATCTCATCCTCGGTCAGAGGGTCCTGTGTTGTACATCGGAGGTTCTCAACATACTGCGATTCCTTGACTGAAAACGGTATAGTGCAAAGTCCGCGCTGTACGGCCCATTTGATACATACTGTGGCAGGGTGGATGTTGTGGCGCTGTGCCACGGTAACGACTTCGGGAAGTTCCATGTCCGCAACATCCGTATCGGTCCTGTCGCGTTCGGGTCTGCTCGGAGATCCCAACGGACAGAAGCCTATTGGAACTATGCCGTTTGACCGTGCGTGATCGAACAGCTCCTGCTGCTGGAAGGACGGATGACATTCCATCTCAAGTGCAGCGGGCTTGATACGGCATAACGGAAGTACCTGTTCAAGTTTTGAAACGGTCATGTTTGACATGCCTATCGCCTTAACGAGTCCGTCATCATACAGCTCCTCAAGCTGGCGCCACGTATCCATGAATTCATCGACCGAGAACGGTTTTGAATCCGGATTTCTCGAATCGCCGTCGCAGCCGGGTGCATGATAGTTTGGGAAAGGCCAGTGGACGAAGTACAGATCTATATAGGAAAGACCGAGGTCGCTAAGACTTTTTTCGCATGCCTTTCTGACTTCCCTGTGCTGGTCGTTCCAAACCTTGGAGGTGATGAACATCTCATCTCTGGTGACCACGCCTTCACGGAACAGTTCATCAAGGACCGCTCCGATCTGATCCTCATTCTGATATACGGTAGCGCAGTCAAGCATCCGATAACCCGCCCTGACGGCGCCGGATACGGCAGATGCTATCTGATCCGGTGTGTATTTATCAGAGCCGAATGTGCCAAGCCCTACGGCAGGCATAACGGCTCCCGTGTTCAGTTTATATGTCGGTACGTTTGTAATGATCTCACTCATATCGGTCACCTTTACTTTTCATCCTGATCGCCGAATACTACAGCAACCTTGCCGCATTGTCCGCTTGCCATCAGTGCGTATGCTTCTCCTGCCTGGTCAAGTGGGAACTCATGTGTGATGAGCATGTCGGGATGAATGTTCCAGCGTACGAGTCTGTCAACGAGTTCTTCCATTCTCCACAGTGATGTTACCCACGAACCGTAGATCGTCTTCTGACCGTGGATGATGTCGGGACTCGGATTGAACGTACATGTTCCGCCTTCACCGACAAATGCTATCCTTCCGTATGAGTGTGTCGCGCGGATCGCAAGCTGGCGTCCGGGATCGGATGCTGAGCAGTCGATCGCTTTTTCGACACCGCGTCCGTTCGTGACAGACAGTATCTGATCGAGTGTGTCATCACCGGGCTTGAATACGTGATCGACAAGTCCGAGTTTTTTTGCAAGATCTATCCTGTAATCGTTCATCTCAACACCGATCAAAGTGTTGGCGCCAAGTGCCTTGCTGAGCATAAGAGCGGCAAGTCCGACAGGACCGAGACCCGTTACGAGAACAGCATCGTTTCCGCTGATGCCTATCTTCTCGATCGCTTCATATACGGTACCGAAACCGCATGCAACCTGGGCACCGTCCTTGTATGAAAGCTCGTCGGGAAGAGCGATAAGATCTTTTTCGTCGGCAAGGATATATTCACCCATTCCGCCGTTTCGCTGCCAGCCGTATGCAGCACGGTATTTGCTCGTACATGAGATGAAGTAACCCCTTCTGCAGTCGTTGCAGACGCCGCACCCAGAGATGTGATATACGATGACGCGGTCACCTTTTTGGAAACGCTTAAGGCCGGGGCCTTCTTCTATGATGATACCGCTCGGTTCATGTCCGGCGATCATGCCCGGGATATAACCTTCGGCACCTTTACCTGTATGCTCCCTGTAAATACATCTGATATCACTGCCGCATATCGTCGTAGCCTTTGTACGGATCAGAACCTGTCCGAATCCGGGCTTCGGGATATCGAATTCCTTCAGCTCGACCGTTGAATTACCCGGCAGTATAGCCCCTTTCATCTTTCCTTCCATAATACCTTCTCCTTTCATTGTAAAGATGTTTTGTAACCTAAGAAGATTATATGTCTGACGGTAAATGCGGGTAAGTGATTTTAGTGACATGATGACGAACAAGATGTCGCATTTTCGCATATGATATGTTAATATTATCGCATGAATAGTTTGGAGTTAAATGCAACCGCAAAGAGCGGAGACAAGATCGCATATCAGAACACAAATATCGTGTTCATGATGGAAGGCGGATCGGTATATGCGGGAAATATCGTATATGAACGTTTCCACAGATCCATCCCCATGCATTCCCATTCCGACAACAGCTATGAGATCCACTACATTTCCGCGGGACACGGTAAAGTTACGGTCAGCGGCAGAGAATATGATACGGGTCCCGGGACGCTGTATATCACGGGTCCGCATATCAGGCATTCGATGATCCCTGATCCGGAAGATCCGCTCGCCGAATACTGTTTGTATCTCAAACTGTCCGCAGTATCGGGAAACGACAGGAAGGTGGCATCGCCGCTTGCGATATTTCGGATGAACGACGAATGGTACGGGAAGGACCGCTTCGGGATACATGCTCTTATGAAGTCATTGTTCGCTGAACTTGCGGACTGCAACATAGGGTACCGGGCTGTCGTTGAATCGCTTATCAGACAGATCATCATCGCGTGTGTCAGGAACTGTTCCGCAAAAAAGACGGATCCGGACCGCCCGGGTCTTAAGACTGCCGACGATCAGTATCTTGCGATAGAAGAAGCGTTCCTGTATGAATATTCGACGCTCACGCTTGTTTCACTCGCCGACAGACTGAGTCTTAGTACGCGCCAGACGCAGAGACTCCTGCTGGAGCATTACGGGATGAATTTTCAGAGCAAGAAGACCGAGGCCAAGATGAGTGCTGCAGCCATCATGCTGCAGTCTCCCGATATGACGATAACGAGGATAGCCGATGAGCTGGGATACTCATCCGTTGAGCATTTTTCATCGGCGTTTCGCAAGTACTATGATATGAGTGCGAGCAGTTACAGAAAGATAAAACAATAGGAGACCGGATAAACTATGAAGAAAAGATCACTTGCTACATTTATCATTTGTCTTATTATGTGCGGTATCCTGGCGGGGTGTAGCGCATCAACCGATGCTACCCCTGCGGAAAATCCCATAAATGCCAATGAGGATAAGATCACCACAGAGGACGGCAAGGACAAAGAAGAACCGGATAATGATGCGACTGACAAGGAAGAGCCGGATCGGGATGAGCCTGATAAAGAAGAACCGGACAAAGATGAGATCGACTATGAAGAGATGTACGGCCCGGTATTTGCCGAGGTGCTGGAGGTTTTAAATAACGGATTCGACTACGACAGGGAGTATGACTATATATCCGACGGTCTGATGGAAAGAGTCATGTATCCGGGCGAAAAGGATCTGCTCGATGATATCGGATATGTAATGGAGGACATAAGCGGTGACGGTATTCCGGAGCTTATGATCGGATATAACGACTCGTTCGATGAAGATGAGATCAAAAGGAGTTATGTCCTGAGTGTATTTACGATCTCTGAAGATAAACCATGTACAGTATTTTCGGGCTGGGCCCGGAACAGGTACTGGCCGCTGCCGGATGGACATTTTTATAATTCCGGATCGAGCGGTGCCAGTAATACCGAGTTTGGCGAAAATCATCTGAGCAAGGACGGGACAAAGGTCATATGGGATGATCTTTACTTTTCGGAGGAGGATGCTTCCGGCAATATCGGATTTTTCCATAATAATTCCGGGGTATGGGACAGGAGCGAATCCGAGAGGCTGGACATCCCGGACAGAAAATTCTGGAAGCTCATGGATGAATATGAAGAGCGGTGCATATTGTTCTCATGGACTCCGATGAGAGAGCGCAAAAGTCCGGCCGACATTGATGAAGTCGGGGAACCGTACTGCGGGGTTTTATACTGGTACAAGCAGCTTCAGGAAAGCGGCAAGTCATGGGACGAGATGGAAAAATACGATTCCCAAACAGCACTTGTCCAGCATGGATGGCCGTATTCCACGAATAATGATGAGGTCAGATATGTGTATCAGGATATAACCGGAGACGGATTGATCGAGCTTATCATAACGTATTACGGCGATCCGGTTGATATATATTCAAATGACGGTGATGCCGTGTATGCCTATGGCGTGCCATACAGGGCGATAGCTCAGATATACCCAGACGGCATGATCATGGAAGGGCTTACGATGGGCGCAAAAGGATGGCGTGAAACATGGTACAGATACGATAATGATACATACAAGTATGTACCGCTAAAGGAGAAGTATTCGGAAGGTTCGGAAGGTATTACATTGCCCGAAGGAAAGCGTATAGCGGATGTTGTCGTACCCGAAGGTATGAACCTGATTGACTGAATCCTTTGATAGGGATAATCTGAAGAAAGAGTTTGGTATGAGATGATGAGAAAAAATGTGGCGAAAATTTTGACAGGTCTGATGTGTGCAGTGATCCTGACAGGCTGCGGTAAGAGTGCGGATAACAGTAGTATACCCGATGAGCCGAAGGGAAATGCCGTTGCCGAGTCAGAGCCAAAACAGGCAGAAGAACAGCCGGAAAACGCGGAGAAGATTGAGGAGGAACCCGAGGAGGAAACACCGAAGGGAGTTCCGGGTATTCTGCTGTTTCGTCAAAATGAATATCAGTATTTTGAACCTTCAACTCCTGCGATAAAGCATCAGTACACGTACCTTGTACTTGACGGGGAGAGTGCAAAGTCATATGAGGGGCTTGCGGGATCTTTTGAAAAAGCGAGAGATGAAATGTTATCAAAATGCAAGGAAGTCTGGAACAAAGACTTCAAAAGTATCGAGGATAATAAATCCCTCACTTTTGATGAAAGCTGGAAGACATACCTTAGAAGAGCCGATGAGAACTACATAAGCTTTGTTACGGAATTTTGTTCGGAGGGACTCTTTGATGACGGAGCATATACGGAATATACAGCACATTCCTATAATGTTGCAGACGGCAGTGAGATAGTTCTATCCGATGTCGTCGCGGATGAAGATGCATTCTATACTCTCATGACAGAGAAGATGTATGAAGGCATTGATGGCAGACTGCAGCAGTATTATTCAACGGATATCGGTATCGATAAAGAGACACTGAAGAACGACCTGAAAGAGTATATGAGATCCGGAGAGCTTGCCTGGACATTGGATCCTTTTGGTGTGACATGCTATCTTCAGGCATATACAAAAGCACCTTTTGCGGTATCGCAGACGATCCTGTTCTCGGAAGATAAGGATAATACTATCTTTAACAAAGAGTTTACAGACAGTGTAAGGGATGAGTGGATCATACAGTGCCCGGATATGTGGGATCGTATATTGATATAAACGACAGCGGGGTCCCGGTATTTGTGGATGCGTCCGAGTTCTATGATTACAACGAAGAATATGATGATATGTATCTTTCGGGACTTCATGTAAGCTGCACCGGAGATTGGAAGAACATACCGACAACAATGCCCGGCGGGACATCATTTTATAACATATTCCTGATCCATAAGGATGGCTGTACGGTCCTTCTGGAAAGTCATGATGAATATGATACTTCATTCATAAATACATGTGTTCTGGCAAGACATGAAGTGACGGAGTCTGATTCCATAAGAGGGTGCCTTGAGTGGGCAAGTCAGAAAGATTATGATATCAACGGAGAGGGATATACACCTGTGTATGTTCCCACCGACCCTTCAAAGATAAGGGTTCTGACCGGTAACGGAGATTATGCGGAAGACTGGAGTCCTACGGTTATAAACATAGATACAAAAGGAAAGATACTCAGGTGAAAGGTCATATGAAAGTGAAGAGGAAAACGCAAGAAACAGTTTTGATATGTCTGATGTGTGCAGCGGTCCTGGCAGGCTGCGGCAAGAGTGCGGACAGCAGTAGTATACCCGATGAGCCGAAGGGAAATGCCGTTGCCGAGTCAGAGCCAAAACAGGCAGAAGAACAGCCGGAAAGCGCGGAGAAGATAGATGATAGTGTTGAGAAAAGATCACTCGCGCAGCGTATGAGCGGGAAATACAGTTATCATGCTTCGGGGGAAGAAGGCGAAGATGAATACTATATTATGAACGTGGTAAACTTTGGCGATAATCTGTACGCCTTCTGCGGTCAGGCATTTTCGGACGGAGAGGAAAACCCGGAAGCATATTCATTCTGGGCGACCGAATTCATTCCTAATGATGCGAAGGAGATGAGCAGCACCGATGGCAACATGGTCAAGGTTACCGAATTGAACTTTTCGGTCATGTCAAATGCGGGAAAGTACTGGGACAGCGGTCATACCGGTACCATTTCGCTTGCAGACGACGGTCTTTTATTTGAAGGATTTGATCAGGACGGTTTTCTTGTGGCGGATGATGGTAACAGCAGGTTTTTTCATAAGGATGAGAGGGTTGAAGATGCCTTCTCTTATCTGAAACATGAACCGGATGGCGGAGATAAGGACCTTCAGGGATTCTGGGTCATGAGAGACAGTGGTGCGGATCTTTATATAGAGTTTTCGGGCTCTGATATGTATATGTACAGAAAATACCCCGACAGGGAAGTCTTCCTTGCGGCCGGCGGATGTGAATATCACGACGGATCTTTTGACTGCAGAGGCAACCGCATAGAAAACGGAGGAATGCCGTTTGAGTTTACGGCGGATTATAAAGTGGAAGGGGGCAGCCTGAATATAAAGATAAAGGATGATGCACCTGATCAGATGCCGGCTGAAGCGACGCTTGAGCGTATATCGGAACAGGACATCCATGTCACCACGACGGATGAAATTGCCTTAAATGAAGTTGTATATGAGCCTGTGTTTACTGAAATACTTGATGTCATCAATTACGGTTATAACATTGACAGGGAATATGATTATGTATCAGGCAGTCTTTCGGAACATATAAATTACGGCGGGATGAAAGATCCACTCGATGAAGTCGGGTATCGCCTCGAGGATATCAGCGGTGATGGCATTCCGGAGCTTCTGATAGGCTATGATGCCGACTATCTTCATAATGGCGGCGAGAGCTATATAACGGGTATTTATACAATAAAAGACGGAAAGCCGGTTGTAACATATGCGGGCGGGACAAAAGGCAGCTGCCGGCGCCTGGATGAGAAGCGCTTTGCTTCTTCTGTTTCCGGAGGTGTATCTCTTACCGTAACAGGTGCTTTTCATCTTAGCGACGATGGATGTGATATCATATGGGATGATTGTTACTTTACTGATGAAAAAGAAGACGGCAGTGTCGGATACTTTCACAATAAAACAGGCGTGATCGATGCGAGCCGATCAGAGGAAATGGAAAACGGTGATGAGGTCTTTAATGAGATCATGGA
>JAFZQP010000160.1 GCA_017620345.1 Lachnospiraceae bacterium | reverse complement strand
TTTCCGACAAGGGAAACCCGAAACCGACTATAGGAAATGTTGTCCGGATCCTGAAAGAGGATCCTTTTTTATTGGGAGCAATTCGATTGAACGAGTTGACCGAACGGGTTGATATCGTACGGGATCTTGGTTGGAAACGGGAAGGAGACATACTTACGGATACCGATATGGCCTATATCACGCTTTATATCGAGGAAAACTACAGTATCAGTTATCAGAATGTCATAGAAAAAGCAATACAGATCGTGGCGAACGAAAACCGATACCACCCGATAAGAGATATCCTTAACGGTCTTATCTGGGATGGGAAGCCCCGAATCAGCAATATTCTTACGCATTTCCTTGGAGTAGAACGGACGGAGCTGACAACAGAGTCCATGAAACTGTTCATGTTGGGAGCGGTATGCAGAGTCTTTGATCCAGGGTGCAAGTTTGAAACATCGATATGCCTTGTGGGGGATCAGGGAGTCGGAAAATCCACATTATTCAAGTTCCTGGCCATCAGGGATGAATATTTCTCCGACGATCTGAAACGGCTCGATGATGAGAAGATCGTAGTCAAGCTGCAGGGGCACTGGATCATCGAGATGCCGGAAATGCTCGCAACTCTAAACACAAGACGCGTTGAGGAAATAAAGAGCTTCCTGAGCCGGCAAAAGGATACATATCGTACTCCTTATGAAAAGCATCCCAAAGACAGGCCCCGGCAATGCGTATTTGGCGGAACATCAAACAAGATGGAAGTTCTCCCAATGGATAAGAGCGGAAACCGCCGTATTATCCCGATCGAAACCCATATGGATAAAGCAGAGGTTCATATCCTTGATAATGAGGACGAATCGCGCCAATACATCCTTCAGACATGGGCAGAGATCATGGAAATCTATAAAAGCGGTATGTTTTCTCTTGCCCTGCCGAAACACCTGCAGGCTGAACTGGAAAAATACCAGGAACGCTTCACACCGGAAGATAACGATCAGGAATCAATAGAATACTTCCTGTCAAACACTACGGAAAAATATGTGTGTGTAAAGATGCTCGCATATGAAGCTCTCGGTTACTCACAGTACGACCAGCTTAAGAAAAGCGACTGCAACAGGATCTCTGAAATGATGCATCATTTTTCGGAATGGGAGGCTGTAGGGACAAGAACGGTATCAAAATATGGCCGCGCCCGCGCGTGGAAACGTAAGAGTGATCTGACGCCGGATGACGGCTTTGTCAAAGTCTCTGATCAGGAAACGATCCCGTTCTAGAGATTTAACTGTAACCAAGTGTAGCAACCAAACACGGCAACTAACCAAAAGAGTCTTTTGGAAGGTTGCTGTTGTTGGTTGCTTTTTTTATGAAATAGGGGGAGTAACCATTGAGCAAAAAACATGCAAAGGATATTAGCGAGCTATTTTCAAAAAAGAATATAGAGTATTGGGTAAGGTGTGGTATATTTGATTATGACGAGATAGCACTCTCGGAAAGCGAGGTGCTTATGTCAAAGATCCTTGACAATGTACATATGCACAAAATATCCAAGACAAGTGATGGCAGATGGATGACCTATGTTCCTGATCAAACAAAACCCAACGGACTGAGGCAGGTTCGAAGAAACTCAAAGGCAGAACTGTATGCCTGTCTTATAGAGTTTTATGGCGTCTTGCCGGAGCAGGAACACGTGAAAACCATCGGGGAAGTATTTCTTGAGTGGATCGAGTATAAAAGAGAGTTCACAAAATCAAATTACAAACCTCTATCTCCTTCCACTATCAGGCGGTATGAACTGGATTACGACAAGTATATTAAGAAATCGTTGTTGAGCGGGTCGCCGATAGATCTCGATGACATGACTTTGGAACAATACCTGATAAAGATCGTGTCTTCGTCAAAAATGATCCCTCGGGCCTTCGGCAACCTGTTCGGATACTTAAGCCAGATGTTTCGATATGCCGTCCGTAAGAAGTATATACTGACAGATCCGATGACTTTCATAGACAAGAACCGTATCATGAGCTTCTGCTGTGCTCTGCCACCGAAAAAAGACTGTGAGCGCATCATTCCACTTGATGATCTGCACAGATTCTTATCCGCGGTACATGAGCATCTTGGAAAATACCCGGGGTACATGCCTGATTACGCTATACTGCTGGGATCGCTTACGGGAATGCGTGTTGGTGAAATAGTCGCTCTTAAATGGGAGTGTGTGGATGATGATTTCATCCATGTTGATTATTCGGAACACAGACATGATTATAACGGTCACAGCGAAATAGTGGTCGGTGAACCCAAAAGCCACAAACATCGTCTTGTTCCGGTCACAAAAGATATTTCAGACCTGATCGATATAATACGCAGCCATGCTGCTGATGATACATGGGTATTTGCCGATGAGAACGGACGTATAACCGAAAATGCAGTAAGTAACGCATGCCGCAGAAGGTCAAAGGAAGCCGGGATCAAAAGGACCAGCATCCATGAGATAAGACGTACGGTATCTTCTTACCTGAACACGGTATTGCCCCGAGAAGCCGTTGCCAATATGCTGGGACATCTGCCGACCACAAACGAGCGTTTTTATGATTATGATATCAGCTCCCGTTCGGTCAAGGTTGAGGCTCTTGAGAAGTTATCTGATAACGTCATAAAGTTTTCAGATTACAGTAAATCCGAAAAATCCCGGAAGGTGCAATAACTCTGGTTTTCCAAAAATCTGTCATAATTTGTCATACAAAATTCACT
>JAFZQP010000159.1 GCA_017620345.1 Lachnospiraceae bacterium | reverse complement strand
TCTCCGAAGGAGAATTCTAATGAGCGAGCGTCCTACCGATTATAAAAGAAAATCCATATATCGTCAACGTCAAATCCGTCACGGCAACTCGAAACTCGTCACCTCGGATATGCCGTTTAAGATGTCGACTATCTCGTCACGGCTGTACTTATTGTCAAATCTGATGTTGCATTTGAGTGTTGAACCCTTATCCTGTGATTTTTCCCATCGAAGATATGAAGTTCTGGCATCATACCGTTTCAGTTCATCCTGAAGCTTATCATAACCGATGTCGGGATCATCAAATGTAAATACCACGTTTGCGATAATGGCATGTCTGTATATTGACAGGTCATGATGGAGCACGAACTGGACCGCCTCGACCAGGATCACGGATCCGATACCGACCGTATACATTCCCGCTCCGATCACCATGCCGATTCCGATCGTGGCCCATATTCCGGCTGCTGTCGTCAGTCCCGACACATTTCCGCGTTTTCCGATAAACACGATACCGCCGGAGAATATACCCATTCCGGCGATGATGCCCGCAGCCACACGCGACACATCAAGACTGAGGCCCGGAACGGCAGCCTGCGCCAGAACATCAAAGAACGCATACTTGGATATGATCATCATCAGCGCGGAGGCCATTGATATGAGGATATGGGTACGAAGTCCCGCGACCTTCACCCTGTGCTCTCTCTCGTATCCGATAACGGCACCGGCCAATATTGCGAGTATGATCCTGAACAGGTAGATAAGATCGTTTGTCGTAATGATTTTCTCCATGCTCATTTCCTCCATGGCAGCTTATACGGCCTGCCGATAATAAACGGAAAGAATCTCCTGATAACGTATATCATGAGTGTTGAATACGCCGTGATCATCACTATCACGATCGCATAACAGATATAGCCTCTGGCACGTGTAAGATACTGATTGACATACATCGCCGTCTTCAGCGAGAACGTCAGCATCACCTGGGAATTGTGCGTGGCCATGAATATCAGGGACCCGATACCCCAGTAACAGAACAGAGATACTCTCGGCAATCCCCTGCAAAACGAGATCATTCCGAAGCTTCCCGAAAGCGCACATACAAAGAAGAAAAAGACGTTTCTGAAAGCGAGCGAACGGAAATCGATCCCGTTGTTGATCCTGAAGAATGCGAAACATACACCGAACAGCATCAGTCCGAGGACCATATAGGCAAGACGGTATTTGGCGATAACCTTTCCGTTTTCGTCTTTTACCGGCTTATTGAAGAAATCACCGAGCCTTGTGCCTTTTCTCAAAAGCTTGTGCGCATAATATCCGACCGTAATGAACCCGCACACCAGTACCGGCCGAAGCAGGACCGTTACAAACTCGCGGATCCTCTCTGAAACCGGTGTCGGATACTTTGCTATACCGAGGAAGAACGCCGCCAGATACACGATCGCATTTGACAGCACAATTATTGTGATGAACGGGATATCATCCCTGATCTTCCTGCGGATGATGACGAACAGAAGCTCTCCGAAATAAAGCGCCGGAAGAAACCACAGAACATTCATACCGTATCCGGAAAAGACATACCATATGTTCAGATAAAGTGTTGCCGGTGCGATCTCACCTTTAATAAGGGCCGTCACTACAACAAGAAGATAAAAAAACGAGAACCAGAGATACGGTATCATGATCCCCCGGAATCTGTTCTTTGCTACTTCACGAAAAGGTCTGACCTCGTCATTTTTGATCGCCATCAGTATTCCGGAGACGATGAAGAACATCGGCATATGAAACGAAAAGATGTATACGCAAAGAGGCTGTATGTACGGTGAGAACTTGAATATCGAGTCACCCTGCAGATGCCCGATCAGAACAAGGATCATTCCAAGACCCTTAGTCATATCAAGATAATCCAGTCTCTTCTTTTTATCCGACATTTTCGCTCCCTGATGCTTTGATACGTTTTCTTCCGAGAACAAACGGGAAAAATCTGTTGATCGCTTCAATGACTATCGCGGACAGCGCGAATACCGTTATCATCGTGACCGCGACGAATACATAGTGCTTCGCGTGCCTGTTATACGAATCAACAAACCATGCAAGTTTGATCCCCGCATATAAAATATAATAATTGATATGGCAGGCCATGACAATGATCGAATTTCTCCCGAAATAGGTGATGATGCGTGATACCGGAAGCGCTCGGCATATGAGGATTATCCCGAAGCACCCGAGAAAAGCCGCCGGATAATATATCGCAACATTATTGAGGATTATGTTGCGAAGATCGGCGCAGCCGTTTATCATCGCAAGGGCGATGTTCACAGCCAGAAACACACATCCCGTTATAAGCGATCCCATACGCGACTGCACGAGCCCCGCAAATGGGGATCCTCCGGCAAAGAACCTGTCGGTAACCTTCTTTGCATAATATCCGCTGCCGATGAAGCTCTGCGCAACTGCGGCACGAAGGAATATATAAACGACCTTGATAAGGGAAGTGATAAGGAATGAGTCCTCATTTGCCGAATACAGTTTCGCAAACTGCAGTTTTATCACATATGCTACAACGGCGCTAACAAAGATCGCGGGTATGACGATCTTATCGGGAAACTTTTTTTTCAGCAGCAGGAATCCCGCCGATGCAAGAAATATAGCGGGCAGGAACCACAACACGCTCATCCCGTAGAAGATCGCGGAATCTATCGTATCCTCTATGAACGTATGCAGATCGATGTTATGAACTATGTTCAGATTTCCTATATCGATGATGAAATAGCTGAGCGAAAACCACAGATACGGTATGATCGTTCCCCTGAAGCGCTTTCTTACCGATTCCCCGAGCTCTTTTGACGGATCATCCTTAACCGCCATCAGTATCCCGGATATGATGAAAAAGAGCGGCATGTGAAAGGAAGATATCCACACGCGCGTTCCGGTGGCGATATCTTCCATGTGTCCGAGGGCAACGAAGAATATACCGATGCCCTTCGCCATATCAAGATGATCCAAACGTTTCGTAGCAGTCATTATCAGAAATAGATATGCCTTATGTATTCATGCCTTACGGTATCGTACACATACATCATGTTACCGTAGTTCTGTTTTATCTCATCGTCATTTATGTACAGTATTGCATAATGCTCAAATTCACCTTCATTAAATTCCTTGAACAGGAACGAATCCCCGCCGTATCTGTACGGGATCCGGAAGCCCTCGTATCCTTCGGCAACAACCTCTCCGTCCTTTATGATGCTTGCTTTTCCGTCATAGACCGCAAACAGGATGTATCCGTTTTTCGTCATGTTCATTATGTCGGCGGCACTGTCCGAATTGGCAATGGCAGAAGCATTTCTCTCATAATTCTGGATCGCGGCATCCCAGTCCCACGATACGTATCTGCTGTCTCCACGCCTGTCGGGTATATCATGATTTTCTTTTAACAGCTTTCCGAAATAATCCGTGAACTTGTAATTACCGCTGTAGTTTAAGTGTCCGCTGTCCGCCATGTCGGAGGAAAAATCCATCCCGAGTTCATCATATCTTCTGTTAAAATCAATGAACTCCACTCCTTCTTCTTCCGCGATGTTCCCGACATAATTGAGGATCTCCTGTTCCCTGTCGGTAACACAGTAAGGAGACGCGAACATGACAAGATCGATCCCCTCGCTCCTTGTCAGTTCGATCAGTTTCCTGATGTATTCCTCTTCCTTTTCGGTGCACGGTGTACAGTCGGTTATTCCCGCATTATCGGGAGTCTCCCTTTCATTGACACGGTCCCTGGGATCAAAACCTTTGTAATTGACCGAATCCCTTACATTCGTAAAATCATTCTCTTCAAGATCCTTGTACCTTCCGTGCATGATATTGTACGGATTGAGTCTCTCAATAAACTGTTCCTCGTCGGAATCGACACGAAGAAGATCTATCCTGTTACTGTTCCACTTCATGCCGTAACTGTTATCCGTCGACCAGTTGTTTGCCTGGGTCAGCATATCGTACATCGCCGCGACCGATACTTCATAACAAATGACCTTCGGCTTCTGGGTCTTCAGCGCTTCTTTGATCTGATAATACGATACCCACGAAGGGGCTTCCGCTCCGCCGAGGTCAAATGCCGCGATCCCGTGATTTTCCCATAGGACGCCCGTGGCTATATCACAATACACTTTGGAGCTTCCGGAGAAAATCACATCGATGGAGTTCTCCGGCTGCTTATAGAATGCCTGGAACTGGTTGATACCGTCCTCACTCTTAAGGAGCAGTACCTTTGCGATCCCGAGGACAAGGACGATCGCAACGACCGCGATGACCAGTGCTTTTATTATATTTATGAGTTTTCCGTTCTTATCCATATATCAGAATCTTCCGTATATAAATTCCGCGGCATTAAAGTCCGCACCATAGTATCCGTACACGATTATCATCACAAACAGGCCCGCAAATATGAACAGTCTCGCAACGAAATTCTGTTCATGCAGGTATGCCCTGACGTCTTTCTTTTGGGAAATAAATGAGACAACGAACAACACTATCAGTCCGAACACAAGGATCCCCCATTCCCTGCGGTCTAGTCCCATGTTAAAAAGACTCTCGTCAAACAGTATCCAGGGATTGAACTTGAAGAACGCACCCTTCCACATAAGGAATCCGTCCCTGAGCGTTTCGGCCCTGAAGAAAGAGAGTCCGAACATAAAGAGAAGATAAGTCCTTATGCGAAGGAACATCGTATAGCTCAGGCACACGGTATTGATGTGAAGGATCTTGATGATCCGCATGAATACGGGCTTTAAGATCATTCCCGTTACGATGACGGCCCACATATAAAGGCCGACACCGAATATGTAATTCCATCCGCCGCCG
>JAFZQP010000158.1 GCA_017620345.1 Lachnospiraceae bacterium | reverse complement strand
ATAGGCCGATGCATAGATGCTTCAACGGATCTGTCATATTATGACCGGAACCGTAACACACTGTATGAAGGGCTGACAAAATGCGGGTTTACCTGTCAGAAACCGGAAGGAGCCTTCTATCTGTTCATGAAGTCTCCTATCGAGGATGACAAAGAGTTTGCCAATATTGCCAAGAAGTACAATATCCTGATCGTTCCGGGATCCACATTTATGTGCAGCGGGTTTGTCCGGATCGCCTATTGCGTATCATACGAGACCGTGGTGAACTCACTGCCGAAATTTGAGATGCTGGCTAAGGAACTGGGACTTAAATAATATGAGTTGGGAAGATAATGTAAGAAAGGTTGTACCCTATATACCGGGTGAACAGCCCAGAGATGATCACAAGGTAATAAAACTTAACACGAATGAAATGCCGTATCCTCCATCGCCAAAGGTAACTGAAGCTTTGACTGCATTTGATGCGGCAAGCCTCAGGCTGTATCCGGCTCCTGATGTGGGACCGCTTAGAGATGCGCTGGCGGACCGTTATGGAGTGGGAACTGATGAGATGTTTGTCGGCGTAGGTTCGGATGATGTTCTTGCAACTGCATTTCTTACTTTCTTTTACTCCGATAAGCCGGTCATTTTCCCGGATATCACATATTCGTTTTATGATGTATGGTGTGATGTCTACAGAATCCCATATGAAACGAAGAAGCTGGATGATGATTTTCACATAAGAAAAGAGGATTATCTGTGTGAGAACGGAGGTATCGTCATAGCAAATCCGAATGCTCCAACCGGGATATCCGAAGAGAAGGATATTTCCTTTATTGAAGACATCGTAAAGGCCAACGCGGGGAGCGTGGTCATAGTTGATGAAGCGTATGTGGATTTTGGCGGGGTAACGGCTCTTCCTCTGATAAAGAAATATGACAATGTCCTGATAGTACGGACATTTTCCAAATCAATGGCATTTGCCGGGATGAGGATAGGCTTTGCGATGGGCAACAGCCGCCTTATAAAATACATGAACGATGTAAAGTATTCGGTCAACTCGTATACGATGAACCGTCCGGCCATTGAACTGGGAGTTGCGGTTCTTTCCGATGAGAAATATTATGTCGATGCGGTCGCAAAGGTTGTCAGGACAAGGGAATGGACCGGAAAAGAACTCAGAAACCGCAACTTTTCGGTCACGGATTCCAAAACAAACTTTGTATTTGCCGCACCGCCTGCAGATAAGATAAGTGCAAAAGACCTCTTCACGGAGCTTAAAAAGCGCAGTATCTATGTAAGATGGTGGGACAAGGACCGATTACGCGACCATCTGCGTATATCCATAGGAACAGATGAGGAGATGCAGGAGCTTATCACGGCCATCGATGCGATCATAAAGGAACAGGGGGAAAAATGACTACATTTACACATTATTTAATGGTATTTCTTATATCAATGGTACCGCTTGTTGAACTACGAGGTGCTATCCCGTATGCAGTCGGGTTCATCAATGCGGGAGTACCGCTTTCACTGCCGCTTTGTTACGTTGTGGCGATAGTCGGGAACATGCTGCCTGTGCCGATCATTTTCTTTTTTGCAAGAAAGGTGCTTGAGTGGGGGGCCGATAAGCCCGTGATCGGGAAATTCTTCACGTTCTGCCTTGAAAAGGGGCATAAAGGTGGAGAAAAGCTTCAGGCAAAGGCCGGGAGAGGTTTGTTTGTTGCGCTGCTTCTGTTTGTCGGTATTCCGCTTCCGGGAACAGGCGCCTGGACCGGGACGCTCGCGGCAAGTCTCCTGGATATGGATTTTAAGTCAAGTGTTGTTGCCGTAATGCTGGGAGTTGTACTTGCCGGGATTATAATGGGTATTGTCAGCATGGGTGTTTTTGGAGCTATCTTTGCTTTTTGAGGAATAGAGTTTAATGTCTGATCTGCACACACAAGAAGCGATCACAGGTGATCATATCGTTCGCGCTACAGCTGCGGATGGCTGTATCAGGGCATTCTGTGCAAGTACAAGAGATCTTTGCGAATATGCCAGAAACTGTCATAATACATCGCCTGTTGTTACGGCTGCTCTCGGAAGACTTCTTACGGCAGGCGCTATGATGGGAAGCATGCAAAAGGGCGAGGATGATATACTGACATTACAACTCAGGGGCGCCGGTCCCATGAAGGGGATCACTGTCACCGCGGACTCTTCTGCTAATGTTAAGGGATATCCTATAGTCAGTGATGTGATCATTCCTGCCAACAGCAAGGGAAAGCTTGACGTTTCGGGTGCCATAGGCGTGGGGATTTTGTCAGTCATAAAAGACATGGGTCTTAAGGATCCTTATGTCGGACAGGTAGAGCTTGTCTCCGGGGAGATCGCGGAAGACCTGGCGTACTATTTTACATCAAGTGAACAGGTTCCGTCGGCGGTATCGCTCGGAGTGCTGATGAACAGGGATAATACGGTAAGATGTGCCGGAGGACTGATAATACAGGCTCTTCCGGGAGCAAGTGATGAGCAGATAGCATCTCTTGAGGAAAAACTTGCGAATATCCCGTCGATGACACAGATGCTCGATGACGGAAACAGTCCTGAAGACATACTTACACGGATCCTTGGTGACAGCGGTCTTCAGATACTTGACAGGATACCGACGCAGTTTAAATGCAACTGTGACAGGAGCAGAGTCGAGAAGGTCATTATCAGCCTTGGCAGGGAAGAACTGAAGAAGATGATAGATGATGGCGAGCCTGTAGAGCTCAAATGCCATTTTTGTAATAAAGCGTATGAGTTTTCGCAGGGGGAGATAAGAAAACTCTATAACAGCATTTAAAAGGGGGATATCATGAAATTCACAAAAATGCACGGATGTTCAAACGATTATGTCTATGTTGACTGCTTTACCGAAACTGTAGAGGATATGGGCGTTTTTGCCAAACAGGTCAGTGACAGGCATAAGGGTATCGGCTCAGACGGGGCTATATTCATCTGCCCGGCCGAAGGCGCGGACTGTGAAATGAAGATGTACAACTCGGACGGGTCTTATTCCGAGATGTGCGGTAACGGCATCAGGTGCGTAGCAAAATATGTCTATGATAACGGGATCGTGGACAGCAAGGATATAAATATCCTTTCAGGGGGGCAGCTTAAAAAGGTCCATGTTGAGACGGGGCCTGAGGTGGTAAACGATCTGACAGGCAGGACATATTCAAAACGCGATGACGGTATGGCGGTAAATAAAGTCCGTGTGGACATGGGCGAGCCCATACTGGAGCCTGACAAGATCCCCGTAATGCTGTCGGACGGTTGTGATAAAATCATAGATCACGATCTGTTTGTTGATGATGCAAATTACAAGATGACATGCGTATCGATGGGAAATCCCCACTGTGTTGTATTTGTGGATCATGTAGGTACCATACCGATCGAGCAGCTGGGACCGAAGTTCGAAAATCATGTATGCTTCCCCAATCGCATAAACACGGAGTTTGTTCATGTGCTTGACAGACAGAACGTGTGGATGAGAGTGTGGGAGCGGGGCGCCGGTGAAACGCTCGCCTGCGGTACGGGAGCATGTGCTGTGGCGGTTGCATGCATTCTGAACGGCCTGACTGACGATCACGTGATCGTACACTTAAAAGGCGGAGATCTTGATATACTCTGGGATAAAACCGATAATCATGTATATATGACCGGTGAGGCAGTAACGGTATTTGAAGGAGAAATATAGTATGGTAAACGTACCTGAGATATTCGGGAGCATGGTATTTAACGATTCGGTGATGCATGAACGGCTCCCGGAGGATATATACAGATCGCTCCATAAGACTACAGAGGACGGAAAAGAGCTGGACATCACTGTGGCGAACGCTGTTGCCACGGCCATGAAGGATTGGGCAATAGAAAGAGGTGCTACGCACTTTACCCACTGGTTCCAGCCCATGACGGGACGGACGGCCGAAAAGCATGATTCCTTCATATCTCCGCAGTCTGATGGCCGCGTGATCATGGAATTTTCGGGGAAGGAGCTCATAAAGGGAGAGCCGGATGCGTCTAGTTTCCCTTCGGGAGGACTTCGCGCAACGTTTGAAGCAAGAGGATATACGGCATGGGATCCCACGAGCTATGCCTTTGTCAAGGACGGAGTACTCTGCATTCCGACCGCATTCTGCTCGTACGGGGGAGAGGCGCTTGATAAGAAAACACCGCTCCTTCGGTCGATGGAGGAGATCAATGCACAGGCGCTTCGTATACTGCGTCTGTTTGGAAATAATGAGGTAAAGCACGTATGGACCACGGTCGGTGCCGAGCAGGAGTATTTTCTTGTAGACCGCAAGCTCTATAACCGCAGAAAGGACCTTATCTTCTGTGGAAGGACACTGTTTGGTGCTCCCGCACCAAAAGGGCAGGAGATGGATGATCACTATTTTGGGGCGATAAAACCCAGGATCTCTGCTTTCATGAAGGAGCTCAACGAGGAACTCTGGAAGCTTGGCGTATATGCAAGGACGGAGCATAATGAAGCGGCGCCTGCTCAGCATGAGTTGGCTCCCATATATCTTACGACCAATCAGGCTACAGACCAGAATCAGGTCACAATGGAGATAATGAAGAATGTTGCGAGAAAGCACGGTATGGTATGCCTTCTTCATGAGAAACCGTTCGCCGGTGTTAACGGAAGCGGTAAGCACAATAACTGGTCGATCGCAACGGATACAGGTGCAAATCTTCTGGAACCCGGCAAGTCGCCTTACGAAAATGCGCAGTTTCTTCTGTTCCTGGCGGCCATGATAAAGGGAATAGATGAATACCAGGAGATGATGCGTGTTTGCGTGGCATCAGCCGGCAACGATCATCGTCTCGGAGCCGCCGAGGCACCGCCTGCGATAGTGTCCATATTTGTAGGAGATGATCTGGCAGAAGTACTTGACTGCATAGAGACCGGAAAATCATATGCGGGAGCCGAATCGGGCAGGATGGAGATCGGAGTTTCCGTGCTTCCGTCGATCCCAAAGGATTCGACGGACAGAAACCGCACATCGCCGTTCGCGTTTACGGGTAATAAATTTGAATTCAGGTCAGTGGGAAGTTCCCAGTCCATAGCAGGCGCCAACACGGTCATCAATACGATAATGGCTGAGGAGCTGAAACAGTTCGCTGATGAACTCGAAGCAGCAGGCAGCGATGATTTTACGGCAACACTGAATGACATAATCAAAAGAACGATCAGGGATCATAAGCGGATAATCTTCAACGGAGACGGTTATTCCGGCGTCTGGGAAGAAGAGGCAAAGCGCAGGGGCCTTGCAAACCTGCGTACTACCGTTGATGCGCTTCCTGCATTTCTTATGGAGAAGAACATCAGGCTGTTTACGAGCCATAACATCTACACCGAAAAAGAGATGCGAAGCCGGTATGCTATACTTCTTGATACATACAACAAGATAATCAATATCGAAGCACATACGATGATAGATATGGCAAGAAAAGAGATACTTCCTGCCGTCAGCCGTTATGTAGGGCAATTGTCTTCCACGCTTGCAGCAAAGATTGATATTCAGAATAAGCTGAATGAGAAGATAATGCATAACATGGAGGAAGAGACGGTCATCGCATTGTCGGGCCTGTGCGATAAGGCGCTCACGAAGACGGTTCTGCTGGAGACACTCATCGCCAAGACGGATTACAAGGATGATCTTACCCGCGGGCAGTATTACAGGGATTCGGTGATCCCTGCAATGGAGAGCCTGCGTAAGACATGCGATCAGATGGAGCAGATGGTCGCGAAGAACTGCTGGCCGTTCCCGCAGTATGGGGATATGCTGTTCAATATATAGATATTTGACATTGAATAAAACAGTGGTATAATTAACACAAAGGTGCAGCTGATAGACGGTTGCCCTGTGTTGGTTAAAAAATAACCGCCAAACTTTCCAGGCTTGGGCGGTTATTTTTTATGAGAGATCTTATATACAAGACCTACTATAGCAATAATTAGGATACAAAACTGAACAAGATCAGAGTAACTAACCATGGCCATCCCTCCTTTCTTACGATCAGAGGGCATAACCCTCTGAAAGAGGGAAACCGCCTACCGTGTTATCGCCACACCTTTGCTTATTTCTGTTATATCATATCGAACATATGTTTGCAACAACTAATTTAATGAATTCTTTACTCTGTCAACTGCCTTTCTTACCGCGGGTATCGCGAGCAATATCAGCGTGATGATCCCTTCTATATAGATGTAGGCCCCGTTATAGGCTGCACTGTATATGACGGGATTCCACCCTTCAGGTGCGTATTCTCCGAAGAATATGAAGCCTGACAGTGTTGCAAATACAAATCTTCCGGTTATCCCGGCCAGATATCCGGTCCACAGACCATATTTCCTGTCTTTGAAAAATCCCGACAGGCCAAGTGCGGTGAACGCACATCCGTAATCGATGATGACCTGCACAGGCGTGTATATTTCAGGCTTCTGGACAAACTGAAGTATACCGTATGCCAGGGCAGCGGTAAGGGAGTATTTCCAACCGAAGAAATATCCGATGATACATATAAATAACATACTGCACAGGGTTACGCTCCCTCCGAGAGGGGCAGAGAAGAGTTTGACAAAGGATAAGACAAATGCAAGCGCGATACACACGCCGCATGTTGCCAATCCTTTTACAGAAAAGGATCGTTTCATAGTTTACCTCGCTTCCTTACGTCGGTTTCAACCGAATCAAGTTATAGGGGTTTGATCTCAGACCGTTTGCGGTCACCCCCAGCGCCTATACAACATGTTGTAGTATATCACCTAACGGTTTAATTGACAATACGGACATATCAGATATAAAATATATCCACAATGGCACTCAAATTCTGGCTTGGTGGCGTCGCAAGCGATAAATCCCGCCGTTTAATCGAATATATCCTGGAGCAGGCGGATAAGAATCCGCAGCGTCAGTACCTCGTGATCGTCCCGGAACAGTTCGGCCTCGCAACTCAGCGCGAGCTTGTTCTTCGTTCGAAAAATCACGGAATACTGAACATCGATGTCCTTTCTTTTACAAGGTTCGCCCACAGGATCAGTGACGAAGTCGGCTCATATGAGTCGGATGTTGTAATGCTCGATGAAACGGGGAAGAGCCTGATCATCGGAATGCTGGCGGAAAAGATGCGCCCGCAGCTTACGGTTTTTGCTGATGAACTTGATAAGTTAGGGTATATAGACAGGATCAAGTCTCTGATAAGTGAGTTCATGCAATATGGGATCAGCCCGGAAAAGGTATCTGAGCTGGCTAAAACCGCCGAATCGTCCGGAAGAGGGCTGCTTGCGGGAAAACTTAATGATGTGTCGATAGTGTATGCGGCATTCAAGGAGTATATAAAGGAAAGATATACAACAGTTGAGGAAATGCTGGACCGGGTGAGCTCCCTGATCCCCAGTTCCGAAACTGTTGCAAACAGCGAGATATTCTTTGACGGTTTCACGGGATTTACACCGGTACAGAACAAACTCATAGGCGTTCTTCTCGAAAATGCACTTTCGGTTCATGTGGCGCTGCTTATGGAGGATTGTATACAAGAAAACGACAGCAATGCGCCAATTAGAGAACATGAGTTATTTTATCTGTCAAAAAAGACTATGAGTCAGCTGGGACGGATGGCGGATGAAAGGCATATCCCGATAGAAAACCCGTACAAAGCCCGAAAACTCAGTAAAAATAACACGTGCAATGCTAAAGAGGGAATTGTATACAGAACCGAAGGGGTGTTATCGGAATTAAATAACACTGATGCACATATCATACGTGCGCGTAATCCTGAGGAAGAGATCAGAATTGTTTTTTCCCGGATCAGGGATCTGATACGTAAGAAGGGCTACCGGTACAGAGACTTTGCGATACTGACCGGAGATATGTCCGCATACCGTCATACTATAGAAAGGGAATTTACAAAGCATGATATCCCGTTCTTTATTGACTGCAGCGAGCCGATTCTTCTCAATCCGTTCATTGAGTACATAAGATCTTTTATAGATATCATTTCCGACAATTACAGCATTTCATCGGTATTTCGCTTTCTGAAATCCGGACTTACGGGATTCGATGAAGAGGATATTTATATCCTCGAGAATTATTGCCTTGCAGCCAATATAAAGGGATATAAGAAGTGGCATGAAAGGTTTGATACGCATACAAAGGCAGCAGGTGCGGATGAACTTGAGAGGATAAACCGCGTCAGAGAGATATTTATCGGGAAATGCGACCTGTTTGCAAAACAATTTGGTGAGGATGTTCGGATCAACGCGGGTTCCGTGTTTATGATCAGACAGTTCTGTATGGCGCTTTATCGGCTTATAGAGGCCGACGGTATCGAGCAGAAGCTTAAGGAAGCGTCGCAAAACTTCGAAGAGGCAGGGATGAGGGATCTTGCCAACCAGTATGGAAGGATCTATGTGCGGATTATGAACCTGCTTGAAGAACTGTGTGAGCTGATCCCGGATGAAAAAACGGATATCAGGGGCTTCGGCAACCTTGTAGATGCAGGGCTTGATACGATCAGGATCGGTACGATCCCAATGGGGATCGACTATATCCAGGTTGCAGATATGACAAGAAGCCGGCTTAACGATATAAAAGTGCTGTTCATAACAGGTGCAAACGACGGAGTGATTCCGAAGGCACCGTCAGGAGGCGGTATCATAAATGAAAATGATCGGGAATTCCTGCTGAAGAGTGACAGTGACCTGATACTGGCACCGACTGCCAGAGAGGATGTATATACTCAGCAGCTTTATGTCTATATGGCGGCGGGAAAACCTGAGGATTCCCTGTATATATCATATCCGCTTGTTTCACGCTCGGGAGAATCACTTCTTCCGTCATATCTGATCGGTAAGGTCAAAGAGCAGTTTCCGAATATCGTGACAGAAACCGGGCTTTCGGATGATGCGCCCTATGCTGATGAGGAAGAGGCTTTTGAGGAACTTGCAGGTCTGATATTTCCGATCGTTTCCGGTACCGCTTCAACAGAAGAACTTGAAAGAGCAGAGGAACTTATCAGGTACTTTAAGAAAAACGGCAAGTATAACGAGCGTCTTAAGTGCATCTCCGAGAAGATTCTTTTGAGAGACGGAACACATGCAAAGGATTGCATAGGATCTGCGCTTGCTCACGCAATATACGGACGACAGCTTTTGGCGGGCATCACAAGGCTTGAGGATTATGCGAAATGTGCATACAGGTATTTCCTTGAATACGGACTTGATCTTCGCGAAAGAGAGATCTTCTCATTTGAAGCAAGCGATATAGGAACAATATTCCATGAGTGCATGAGGATATACTCGGAACTTATGAAAGAAGCGGGTAATGACTGGGCAGGCACAGATGAAGCGGCCCGGCACAGCCTTATGGATGCGGCGGTTGACAGGGCTATTGAAGCATACAGGCAGGATAAGCTGTCATCCGCTGCTAGATATGCTTATATGGAAAACCGGATCCGAAGAACAATGCACAGGAGTGCAGATGTTATAAGCAGCCAGATAAAAAAAGGTAAGTTTATTCCTAAATATTTCGAGGTGGATTTTGACAGGCTCGAAGATAAGGATACGCTCGTGTTGAAACTTTCGGATGAAGAGATGATGAGACTTAGAGGAAGGATCGACAGGGTTGATACTTATGAGGATGAAGATGGTATATACGTAAGGATCATTGACTATAAATCATCACATCATGAAATGGATCTGGCAGCTGTGTATGAGGGAAGACAGCTCCAGCTTCTTCTTTATCTGAATGCCGCCATGGCCATGGAGAAGACGGATAAGAACGTTATCCCCGCCGGTGTTTTGTATTATCACATAGATGATCCGATCATTAAGGCAAAGGGCGAGCTGTCGGCCGAGGAGATCCGGTCTCTTTTGATGAAGGAACTTTGCTTTAACGGGCTTATAAATACCGACGGAAATATACCGACTCTTATGGATGCGGATATCGCCACTGACTCAAGTGTGACAGGTCTGACCACTACCGGTAAGGGCATAAGACAGACAAAACAGACGGTTACAGGCGATGAAATGGGCATATTGTCAGCCTACGCAACAGAATGCATAAGAAGGATAGGTCAGGAAATGGTAAGCGGTAATATTGCCGTGCCGGCCCCTGACGGCGTGAGACGGTTTACCGGTCCCGACTGCAGTTTTTGCCCGTACGGGACTGTGTGCAATAAGAGCGGACAAACATCCGCAAATAAATCGCCGGGCTTTAAAAAGTCCGAATGGATGGATCTGATGAAAAATGATGGTAAGAAGAACAGGGATTAGTTAAATGGGTCTTACGGAGAATCAAAAACTTGCGATAGATATAAGGGATTGCAACGTACTCGTGTCTGCGGCAGCGGGAAGCGGCAAAACAAGTGTGCTTGTAGCGAGGATACTCAATCGGATCATATCGGATGAGCAGGCTGACATTGACCGCATGCTTATAATGACTTTTACGAAGGCAGCGGCTGCGGAACTTCGAAGCAGGATAAGGGATGCCATTGAGGATGAGATAAAACGTCTTGTAAATGAGGCGGTTCCCGATACGGAAAAGATAGAGCATTTAAGAAAACAGGGCATGCTGGCAGGAAATGCGCTTATAACGACGATACACGGATTCTGTAAGAATGTTATAAACGATCACTTTGAGAAGGTGTCGCTCGATCCCAATTTCAGGGTTGCTGATGAGAATGAGTGCAAACTGATGATGCAGGATGCGCTTGACCGGTGTATGGAGAACGCTTACGAGAAGGCAGATCCTGCGTTTCTTGAGGCAGTGGAATGCTTTTCCAAAGCAAAGAATGACAAAGGTCTTGCCGAGCTGATCATTCCGATCTACAGATTTGTCATAGCAAGCCCGGACCCTGCCGGATATCTTGAGGAATGCAGGGAATCTTATAATATTGGCTCTTATGAAGAGTTTGAGAGATCCCCGCTTTTTGAAAGTTATGTAAACCATATTATCCGGAAAATTACCGGACTGAAGCATATAACGCAGCAGGCATTTTCGATAATAGACGAAAACAGCGTGATCGAGCCGTACAGGGAGTGCATCAGTGCATATGATGAGGAAATTGATGCGATCCTAAAGAATACCGGATATGAGGCACTGCGTGAAAGGCTTAGGACTGTCGGTAATCCATCATTTAAGTCGATCAGGTCAAAAGATCTTGATGAAACCGGTGAAAAAGCAAAAAAAGCGGTTACCGGCCTGCGTGATGAGATTAAGAATACTATCGGTGAGCTTAAGGAATTGACAGCCTTCGCCCCTAAGACATTATATGAGCATATACAGATCGCTAAAGTACCGCTGTTTGCGGTTACCGATCTGGTGGCTGATTTTGCGGCGATTTTTGAAGAAATGAAACGTCAGCAGAATGTTATCGATTTTAACGACATGGAGCATATGGCTGTAAAGATCCTTCAGGATCCGGATATCGCCGAAATATACAGACAACAGTTCATCGAGATATATGTTGATGAGTATCAGGACAGCAATATGACGCAGGAAGTGCTCGTATCTCTCATATGCAGGCATGATCCCGGAAATGTGTTCCAGGTCGGTGATGTCAAGCAGAGTATATACAGTTTCAGACATGCAAGACCCGATCTGTTTCTGTCTAAATATACCACGTATTCGGATGAGCCGGGGCCTGACAGAAGGATCCTGCTGAATGATAATTTCCGCTCGAGAAAAGAGGTCATTAATGCCGTAAATGAAGTATTTTCCGCAATAATGAAGGAAGAGGCCGGCGGGATCGAGTATGATGAGGCGGCAAGACTCAATCATGGTGCCACGTTCTATGAAGACAGCCCGAAAGAAGATCCTTACAGGACGGAGATAGTGATAGGTCTTGCTGACGAACTGTCTTCCGAGGAGCTGGCGGCGAATATCGCAGCAAACCGGATACAGGATATGATAAGAAGCGGATATCGCATATACGATAAAGCCAAAAAGATCATACGACCTGTGTCATACCGGGATTTTGCCATCCTTGTGCGTTCCATGAAGAAATATGATCAGGCATTCCGGGATGTTTTTGCCGGAGCCGGGATCCCGCTGTTTGTAACGGGACGAGAGGGATATTTTGGTACGGTTGAGGTTCAGACTGTATTGGCATTTCTCGCATCTGTTGATAACCCGCTTTGCGATATCGAACTTGCGACACTCGCAGGCGGCCCTGTCGGGGGATTATCGGATGAGGATATGGCTGTTATCACGTCGGAGGCAGGTAAGGACAAGTGCCTGTATGACAGGATCAGGTTCGCGGCGGAGGCATCCGCTGATATAACCATTCAGGAGAAGTGCAGAAGAATGCTCGATCTGCTCAACAGATACAAAGTTATGTCAACCTACACGCCGGTAAGCGGCATAATATCTGACTTTATAGACAGGTATTACGGTGACTTTGTCAGATGTATGGGAAAACAGGAACAGAGGATGGCAAATCTGGCTCTCCTGCTTTCAAAGGCCGAGGATTACGGCAGAACGAGCTTTAAAGGTCTGTACGGCTTTGTCAGGTATATGGATCAGATCCGTAAATATGAGATAGACGACGGAGAAGCCGGGGTCGTTGGTGAGAACGACGATGTTGTAAGGCTTATGACCATGCACGCCAGCAAGGGGCTGGAGTTTCCGGTATGCTTTGTGGCCGGTCTTGAAAAGAAGCGGAATACTCAGGATGAGTCGGGTAAGATCATATGGAATACAAAACTCGGTTTCGGCGCTGATTTTGTTGACACGAACAGGCGCATTACCGGATCGACGATCCCGAAGATGATCGCCGGCGAAGAAAACAGACGTGACAGTGTTGCCGAAGAAATTAGGGTTTTATATGTTGCCATGACCAGGGCCAGGGAAAAGCTCATAATGATCGGTGTCGGGAGAGAAGATGTGTTTGAAGGCCCTACAGCAGACATTGAAAAGAGTATGACGTACTTTGATATGATAAAGCATGCATATAAAAATGACGGCTTTACCCATATCGATGTATCAACCGTTACAGAGACGGATCTTGTACAGGGAAGATTTGCGGAAGAAATGGAAAAAGAAGGATCTTCGGACAGGATACTGGCGCTTCTGAGGCAGGAAGAGGCTGATATACAAAGTGATAAAGGAGAAGTTAAGGATGTGCCGCCTTATCTTGCCCATGTTCAGGAGGAGTATCCGTACCCGCTAAATCCTGAGCTTAGGATGAAACTGTCTGTTTCAGAACTCAAACACAGGGCGATCGAGGAAAAGAGGTCAAGAGGCGAGGCGCTTACAGATAATGATGAACCGCTCTTTGGCGAGACCGAGCCCGATAAATATATCCCGATATTTGCAAGACAGGAAGGGCAGACTGCGACCGGAGGGACTTTTTACGGAACAGCTTTCCACCGGATAATGGAATTGTGGGAATATGCATCAGAAGATGTTACGTCTGATGAGGTCATGAGTTTTGCCGGGAAGATGCATGACAGTCACCGCATGGATTCCGACCAGGTCAGTGCGATAAGGCCGGATGACGTTGCGTTTTTCCTGAATTCTCCACTGGGTCAGCAAATGAGAACAGCCAAAGAGGCAGGAAGGCTCTTCAGAGAGCAGCCTTTTGTGATCGGAGTGGAGGAATCGAAAGAGATGATACTTGTACAGGGGATTGTGGATGCCTACTTTATTGACGATGACGGTATAACCGTAGTTGATTACAAAACGGACCGGGTCGACCATGAGGACGTTCTGGTCAACCGCTACAGGGAACAGCTTGAATACTACGGAAAGGCACTTGCCCAGATCACGGGAAGAAATATCAAGGATCTCGTTATATACTCCACAAGGCTCCGAAAATCCATATCCGTTGCATAAAACATGGGCTTGTGCTACCATATTGGGATGAACGGATACCGGAAAGAGTTAAAATTCATAGTTGGTGACGACGTTCTTATTGATGTAAGAAATCGCATATCTGGTTTAATGAAGTACGATGTGCACCAGTGTGGAGACTACTACAGGATCAGGAGCGTATATTTTGACAGTCCCGGCTACAGCTGCTACCGGGAAAATATCGCCGGAGTGTCACCCAGAGAGAAATACCGTATAAGAACATACGACTGCAGTGACGATCCGATAGCGGCAGAGATCAAGATAAGACACAGGGATACGATATCCAAGATGTCTGCAAAAATCGGCAGAGAGTTGTTTGATGCACTTATTTCCGATGACCGTCAAAAGGCAAATGAGCTACTGTCGGCCTCCGGGAACAGAGTTCTTGAAAAGTATCTTGCAAAATACATGGCCGCAGCCTACAGGCCTGCATGTATAGTGGATTATGAGCGAAGTGCTTACGTATATGATACGTGTAACGTAAGGATCACTTTCGACAGGAATATATTTGCCAGTCGGGAATTTGAACGTTTTTTTGATACTGGATTAACGGGGCTTCCCGTCCTCGACTCAAATATGCACGTGCTTGAAGTTAAGTATGATGAGTTCCTACCGTATGAGATAGAGTCGGTTTTGGGCGGTATGCGTCTTGTCAGGAGCAGTTGTTCAAAATACGCCCTTGGAATTGAGAGGCTGATGGAGGTATATAATGACGTTTAAACAGATCATATCCGATAACCTGATGAATGGGTTTTCCGGAGCTGATATTACTGTTGCAGAGATAGTGACAACGCTTGGGATCACGTTTCTGATAGCAATGTATCTGTTCTTTGTTTACAGGCTGATAACAAAGAATGCTTTTTACTCCAAAGAGTACAATATCGCCATGGTTGCGATGGCCATAGTTACGGCCGGGATCATTCTGGCGATGCAGAGCAGTCTTGTCATATCCCTTGGTATGGTCGGCGCGCTGTCCATTGTCAGATTTCGTACCGCCATAAAGGAGCCTATAGATCTGCTGTTCCTGTTCTGGTCAATAGGAACCGGGATCATATGCGGTGCGGGATTATATAAGGTAGCGATCGTGCTTGCGGTATGCGTTACCATTGCAATAGCGATCCTTAAATACATTCCGGAAACGAAAACAGGTCATATGATGTTCGTGGGATATCATGAAGACATATCTACCGAAGACATATCCGGCGCAGTTTCGCGGTTTGGAAAGATACTTACAATCAGGTCGGTAAATGTTACGGCGACGGGAACAAATGCCGTGTTTGAGGTAAGAGTATCGGATGCTGCAGGAATGGTAAATGCCGTAAAGTCGCTTTCTGGAGTTGATACTGTTTCTCTTGTGGCACATGATGGTGAGTTCAGAGGATAGATCGGATTGAACAGACGATTTTCATTATTGTTAATATCTGTTGTTGTTGGAGCCGCTGCGCTTGCAGGGGCTCTTTTATGCGAAAGAAAGGCAGTAATCGCAAATACGCGCCCGACTCTTGAATGCACGGATGAGAATATAACATCGATGCCGTACTTTGATCTGCTGGCCGCAGGTGATGAAAATCGCGGACTTCCGTATGATGTGGAAAGCTACAGCCTCGGTGACGGATTCATACATCTTGTTCTTCCCGAGGATATAAATGAAAAATGCGTTGCCGTATATATCAGGGACGCGGAAGGTAATTATCTGGCACGCAGGGAATATGACTTTTCACAAAAGGTTATGATCGGATCCTGGGAAGTAGTCGTGGAGCATCATACACTGCCGGTCCTCTATTTCAGATCCGAAGATCACGACGTATATGAAACCATGAATTCCTCAGAAACAAAGGAAATCATATGCGATGGCAATATGCACATATGTGTAGGCGACAAAATTGCCCGTGAAAAAGGATGGTACAGAGAGTATCTCAGCACAGCAGATGACAGATCTTCAAAGACAACGGCATCACTTCAGGGACGCGGTCACATGAGCTGGGACTGTGATACGAAAAAATCATACAATCTCAGACTTAAAAAAGCTCAGAATCTGCTCGGAATGGGCAAGAATAAAAACTGGAATCTTATAGGTAATGCATATGATGCATCCCTGCTGAAGAATATCTCGTTTAACAGTATCGCTACCGAAGCCGGAATACCGTATCAGCCCAAGATGCAGCCGGTCGATCTGTACGTTGACGGCAAATACGAAGGTGTTTACCTGCTCACGACCAAGGTAAGTGCTGATAAAAACAGGATACCGCTTCGCATGGGAGACTATTTTTATAAGATGGATCCCCCGGAAGCGGAACAACCGATACTTTACGAGTCGAAAACATGGTTTGCGGACGGAGGAGAGTATCCGCAAGCTGATCTGCTCTACCCCGGTACCGCATCGCCCGGAGATAAGGATAATGCTGCCTCCATACTTCAGGAGTTCATAGACACGATCGAGGATCCCGGGAATAAGGATCTTTCGAGAGTATGTGACGTAAGCCTTCTTGCCAGATATTACTGGATAGAGGAAGCGTCGATGAATTTTGATGCCTGGCAGAGAAGTACATATATGTATTATCTCAGGAAGGATGGCAGGATCCATATGGGACCCGTGTGGGATATGGATGGTGCACTGGGTAACCCCTATGAAAAGGCAGGCATGTATTTTGACAGTCCGGAGGGGTGGAAGGTCAGAAATGCCGGGTGGTATACCGAACTGTTCAAAAATGACAGTTTTGTACAGGCAGTTTATGATGAATACTATAACAACGGTATAAGAGAAGTCCTGATGAATGGAGCCGATGAGTTTGCAAGACAAAGGAAGAGCCTGGGAACTGACGGCGATCTGAACTATCTTTTCTATGGACATTCAAATGATATAGGCCTTGGCAGGGTGTATGGGGACACTGAGGGTTATGACGGGTTATGCGATGCCGTGATCGCATTTTATGATGCCAGGGTCCGTTGGATCGATGAACAGATGGCGTTACAGACAACTTTACCTTGAGGTTTTTGCTGACAAGTGTTATCTTATTCGTATGAAAAAAACGAGTTTCGGAACAAAGGAGATAATCGCAACGCTGTTTGCAGTGGCACTGATATGTGCAGAACGTGCGTTGGAGGTTCATATGATATCGGAGGGGATCGCTGATCCCCAGATTTTTGAGTGGATCAGGCTGCGGGCGCTGGTGGTCGTGATAGCAGCTGTTTTCTTCGGCCCTATCAGCGGTGCAATGAGTGCCGTCGGAGGTACTCTCCTGATAAATATCTTATTTGAAGAAAGTATAAGATATCCGGAGATATTTGCTTTGGGACTGTACGGATTGTTTATGGGCTTTTACTTTGGGAAACTCCATTACGATCCTAAGCATTTTTCTTTCAGGGATTTTATTGATTTTAACGCTATCCATATATTGGCAGGGATATTTGTGGGGATGTTTCTCATCCCGATGCTTCAGTTTCTTATTAATGATATGGATCTGTATGACGGAGTCATAAGCGGAACTAAAAGAACAATAGGGACTTCGGTCGTTGTCGGGCTTGTCTGTCCGTTTATAATGCTGATCGTAAAGATCGTAACAGGCTCGGGAAGAGATGTAAGGGGGACTTGATTTGGACAATGTCGCTGTGTTGATACCCTGCTACAATGAGAGCAGGACCATAGCAAAGGTTGTTGCCGATTTTAAGGCGGCACTTCCTGAGGCAACGATTTATGTATATGATAACAATTCGACGGATGATACGGCAAGGATCGCACGCGAAGCCGGAGCTGTCGTCAGGCATGAGTATAAACAGGGCAAAGGCAATGTTATCCGCCGTATGTTCATGGAGATAGATGCTGACTGTTATCTGATGGTGGACGGTGATGATACTTATCCTGCAGATAATGCCGGGGAGATGGTTGAAGCCGTTATTGAAAAAAAGGCAGACATGGTCATTGGAGACAGATTATCATCTACTTATTTTACCGAGAATAAGAGACTGTTTCATAACTCCGGCAATACTATAGTAAAAAAGTCGATCAATGCCCTGTTTCACAGCAATATCACCGATATCATGACCGGGTACAGAGCGTTCAGTTACAGGTTTGTAAAGACATTTCCCGTTCTTTCCGAAGGCTTTGAGATAGAGACCGAGATGACTATCCATGCCATTGATAAGAATATGCAGGTTGAAAATGTCATCGTCCAGTACAGGGATCGCCCCGAAGGCAGCGAGTCCAAACTGAACACTGTCGGAGATGGCATCAGAGTGTTGTTTACAATAATCAAATTTTACAGGATATACAAGCCGTTCCAGTTTTTTTCGGGATTGGCGTTGCTGCTTGCTTTGATCTCCCTTCTGTTCTTCATACCGGTGTTTATTGATTTTATTAATACGCGGTATGTAGAGAAGGTACCGACAGTGGTTGTATGCTGCTTTGTTTTTATGGCGGCGATACAGTCTTTCTTTGCGGGGATGATACTTGACTCACTGAAACAGAAGGAACGGCAGGATTTTGAGATCAAACTGCACAGCGTTACAGGACATTCGGCAGACAGATAAGAGATATTATGGCAGATAAGAACAAACGGACAGTTTACAATGTTCAGGACGTGATAAGCGGAAACAGTGCGGCATCGCGTCCGAAATTCAAAAGCGGATATACAGGACCTAAAAAGGCACCAAGTGCGGCTATGAGCCAGAAAATGGCGGAGAAGACGGAGCCCATGAGACCTTCGGCTCCCAAGAGCCCGATCGTGGCACAAAAGAGCGGAGGGATACTGGACTATGCATGGATAGCATACAGCCTTATTTTGGCCATCGCCCTGTTTTCTTCCGTGCTGGCGTATGAAAAGGGCGGCAGTGCGGGCGCTGTTTATTATCCCCACAATGTGTTTACGATCTCCGGAGTCGTAAAGGACATATTTGCCGAATACAAGAGCGGTGGGCTCGGCTCGAATCTGGCTACCCAGGGAGTACAGAATGCTCCCGATATCACGCCTGATCAGGCCGAAGCGTCATCTGCTCCGGGGACTGATGAGACTTCGACAGATGATAACAGTGCGCTTTTGGGAGAAAGTGCTGCTGCTACCATACCGAATTCCACGACCGGTGCGACTATGGCGCTTGATGCGGGGGAGCCTTACGGCGATTATTCTACGGCCGTATCCCATGAGGAAGTGCTCAGTCAGCTTGATAAGGCGCTTTCGGCAAACGATCCCGGGTTTGTTGGAACAAAACTGGCATATGAGGATTCCGAATCACATACACTTATAGGCTATCCGCAGTCTGTTGTTGAGCATTTTACTCAGTATATGTCCGAGAATGCCGATAAACGTGCCACGTTTCTTGAAGAGATCAAGGATGCTTCACTGTATTCGGCCAAGAACGGATCGGCATATATTGTAAAGCTTCCGTTATTACAGTTTACGATCAATATGGGATATGACGGAACGACCATTTCCATATCGGGTTTTTCAGACCAGAAGATGGACAGTGGCCAGAGCGCTATCGTAAGCCCGCTTCTTCCGTGTATGTATACCATTCATGCCGAAACCGCGAAGGGTTCCCAGACATCGGAAGTAGAGTGTAATATGAATGAGGGAAATCTTAAGATCAATATCGGCGTGACCAATTAATTATCTATGGAATGGAAAACACTCATGTGTCCGGACAGGATACGCCCGGTACCCCGGAATTCCTCTGCGGATGCAAGGTCAGAATTTGAAAAAGACTATCAACGCATCATATCAAGCGCATCTTTCAGGCGTCTTCAGGATAAGACGCAGGTTTTTCCGCTGGATAAAAGCGATTTTATAAGAACGAGGCTGACTCACTCGCTTGAGGTGGCCAATTTTGCACGCTCGGTTGGGAAGATGATAGGGGACCGTATAATAAAAGAGGCTAAGGATGCGGAATTTACTGTTGAGACCAAGGAAGACATCTGTTCCGTGCTGGAGTGTGCGGGACTGCTCCACGATATCGGTAATCCGCCGTTTGGACACTTCGGCGAAGACGCGATAAGGGACTGGTTTAAACGTAATCTCTCACTGATAGATTATTACGACGGAAAGCTGATAGATGCTCTTACGGATCAGCAGGCTAACGATTTTTATCATTTTGAGGGTAATACCCAGGCTTTGCGTGTTGTAAGCAAGCTTCATTTCATTGTGGATGAACATGGAATGAACCTGACAAAAGCACTTCTTGCAACGATAATGAAGTATCCCTGCTCATCGTTGGAGATCAGTTATGATAAGAAAGATAATGACAGGGATATCGCCCGCAAGAAGATGGGGTATTTTGCGGCAGATGCAGATGTATTTGACAGCGTTCAGGATGGATGCGGTACAAACGGACGAAGACATCCGCTCGCATTTGCACTTGAGGCGGCAGATGATATCGCTTATCGGACCGCGGATATCGAAGATGCCGTTAAGAAGGGGCTGATCGATATAGGCATTCTCATGGGTGAGATCAGGACCGCGATCGACAGATCGACCGATGAGGGATCAGGGACTGATGAGCAGATACAGACCGCAGAAAAGCTTTTGAAAAAACTGGATTATTATCTGAATAAGGCAATGACACAGCAATACGAGGAACCTCAGCTTTATGCCATTCAGAACTGGGTAGTGAGAGTCCAGGGTGTTCTTCTCACAGATGCAGTTAACAGTTTCATGATGAATTATGACAGCATAATGGCAGGCACGTTCAGGAAAGAACTGCTTGCAGATATGCCGAGTTGTCTCATAATGGATGTACTTGGTGATGTGGCATACAGATATGCGTTTTTATCGGAGTCGATCCTCAAACTGGAAGTTGCAGCAGATGCCATATTTGATTTTCTGCTGGAGAGGCTTGTAAAGGCATTACGTTATTACGATACCGATGAATGGAAAATGCACGCATGCGCAGTAGATGAAAAAATGGTGGGACTTCTCTCGCCCTCCTTCAAACAGATATACAAGATCCATTCGGATGGAAAGAGCGAAAATGAAAAACTTTACTTAAGGCTCCTGCTTGCGACGGATTACGTGTCCGGCATGACAGACAGTTATGCAAGAAGACTGTACAGGGAACTTAAGGGAATAGACTGATACGGTGAGCGTTCATGAAGAAGATGGAATCGACGGGAAAATACATCAAACGTAAGATAGAGGATATAGGTTCTGCCTTGTATAGAAACGTAGGCTTCTCATTTGTGAAGATAGGACTTGAAAGAAAATACGACAGTATTATAGGAAAAGGAGCATACTTTAATAAGGGAACGAAACTTGAGGGGAAGGACTATATTGGGAACGGCGTGGTACTTGCCAACGTATATGTCGGGTTCAGTTCATATATCGGACCTTTTGCCAGGATCAGTAATACAAAAATTGGAAAGTACACGTGCGTGGGCGATTTGGAAACCGTTGCCGGCAGGCACCCGGTCAAGGGTGAAAATATAGCGATACACCCGGCATTATATTCGACAAAAAGACAATTTGGATATACATACGTTAACAAAGACTATTTTGAGGAAGTACGTTCTGCTGATAAAGACAACGGCTATAATATTTTAATAGGAAATGACGTATGGATAGGATGGGGCGTGATGATCATCGACGGAGTTACTATAGGTGACGGAGCGGTTATAGGTGCAAGAAGTCTTGTTACAACAGATGTTGAACCATATGCCATATATGCAGGAACACCGGCCAAGAAGATAGGTATGCGCTTTGACGATGATACGGTCGATAAGCTGTTAAAACTTCGCTGGTGGGATAAAGGAGAAGACTGGATCAAGGAGCATGCTGAGGAATTTGCAGATCCGAAATCTTTTATAAATAAGGCTATCGACGCATGAGTGCATATTCGATACAATGCTCTAAGGCTTTAAAACAGGGCGATGTAGAGGGATTTGTTAATTTGGGACTATAAGGAGAGACGAAATATGACCCGGGAATTATACCGTAAACTTCAATTTGCCGATCTGGGGGATGACAGAGGGAAACTTGTGGTAGCCGAAGGAGAGATAGACATCCCCTTTTCGATACAGCGTGTATTCTATATCTACGGTTCGGATAGCACGGTGGTAAGAGGCCAGCATGCCAACAGGAATTCTGAATTTGTTCTTATTAACGTTGCCGGATCTTCCAAGGTTATGATCACCGATGGAACAAATAAAGAGGTGGTGGAACTGAACCGCCCTATGGAGGGAGTATATATTCCGAAGATGATCTGGAAGGAGATGTATGATTTTTCGGCTGATTCCGTTCTTCTCGTCCTTGCGAGCACTCATTATGACGGGAAGGAATATATCAGAGACTACAGCGAGTATCTTAAGATAATCAAAGAGGTCTGAGAGAATTCACTTTTTTTCTTACATTAATTTAAGATAGCACTGTCAACCGTTTTTGAAAATGTCCTGAAATAAATGAAACATAAGCCCGGAGGAAAAGGTTTCCTTCCGGGCTTTTCAAAAAGGAAACCTTCGGCTTGCGCCGAAGCTTTTTATTAGATTGTATTGTCACTCATGTGTTATT
>JAFZQP010000157.1 GCA_017620345.1 Lachnospiraceae bacterium | reverse complement strand
GAGATATCTATGCACACGGGATATCCGCTCTTACTCATCGTCGTACGGTCACTTGCGATGTTGGTGCCGTTCGCATCGTAGAGCTTGACCCATGTGACTTCATTATCTTCAAGGACAACGGCAACATTACCGTTACCCGATACGCAGAATCTCTTGAGCGGCGTCGAGGTATCTATCGATCCCTGCAGACCCGCACTGTTATAAATATATATCGTAGTTCCCATATAATCGCCGATCGCAACGTAGTCACCGCACGAATCAACGATCGGGTTCTGCATCTCAAACGTCTCGTTCCACAGCATATCGTTTGAGATATTAAAAGCGGACGCACCGTCCTGACTGTATCTGAGAACGTTCGTACCGAACCCGAGATACTTTGCATTTGATGCCTCCGCGTATGATATGGACCGTATGACATCATAGTCTGTATAGACCATCTTCTGAAAATTGATGTATGCACTGATGACTACAGCGACAGCTATTGCCAGACCTATGACTATACGGTACATTATCGCCCTTCTGTGGCGACGTATTTTCTTCTCGAACTCCTGCTGGGTAGCCTCGTATTTTTCTTTTAGTGTCTCATTTATTTCTGATGCCATTACTTACTTTCAATCTCTGCCAGCACTCCCAGCTGGACAGCCCCCTTGATCCCCTGTTCATCATCAAGCGATGCGGGAACAACATAATCATCTATATCATCCAGTTCTCTCGTATGGATATAGCCTGCAAGCTTTTCCTTAAGTTTCGACCTGATAAGCGGGAACAGTTGCAGCTGATGCATCACTCCGCCTCCGAGTATTATCTTGCGCGGAGATATCGTAAGGACCATTGCCATAAGTCCCTGTGCGATGTAATCAGCTTCCATTTCCCAGACCTCGGGCCTGTCCGAAAGGTCCTGAGCCTTCTTCCCCCATCTTTCCTCTATGGCAGGTCCGGATGCAAGGCTCTCGAAACACGTCGGGTGGAAAGGACACTTTCCTTTATAATCATCACCTTCGATCCGGGACACGAGAATATGCCCGAATTCCGGGTGTCCCATTCCGTGAACGAGCTGTCCGTTGACCGCCATTCCGGCACCGATACCGGTCCCAATCGTGACATATCCGACATTATCCATACCCTCGGCACAGCCGAAAGTCATTTCTCCGAGGCATGAACCGTTAACGTCGGTATCCACCTTGATCGGTACACCGAGAGCATCCTCAAGAGTTCTCATAAGAGGATAATGCTGCCATGCAAGCTTCGGTGAATCAAGGATATTTCCGTATGTTTCCGAATCCGGGTTGACATCCACGGGACCGAAGGAACCTATCCCGAGTGAAACTATCTCTTTATCCCTGAAGTAATCTATGATCTTCGGGATCGAATCAGCGGGCGTTGTCGTCGGGAAAGATAGTTTGTCCATTATCGTTCCGTCCGCATACCCTACCGCGCATACCATCTTCGTACCGCCGGCCTCAAGCCCGCCGTACAGTTTCGGAAGTCTCGTGACCATTACGGACAGGCTTCCGAATATCGTAAAATCACCATATCCGCCCGAGACGATGAACGATTCTCCGGCTTTTATCTTCCTGCCGTCGATACCGCCTTCACCCTCGAGTACGGAAATGATCATGAACTTTTCGCTTTTTTCAAAATCCCTTGAACCTGAGATATCGTACCTGTCGACGTCATAATATCTGCACGATACGAGTCGTCCCTTAACACCGTTCGTGTAACATCCCGCATCGGTATGAGGTATCCTCATGACATCAAGGCTCTTTTCAACATGAAGATGTCTTGGCTCTCCGTTTCGGAGCCTGTTGTAATCGTACAGCCTGTATGTCACATCCGAACTCTGCTGGATCTCCATTATCATCGTGTTCTGCTTGATAGCATGCACGGTACCCGGTGTTATCTGGAAAAAATCACCCTTCCTGACCGGTATCTCTCGCAGCAGATCATCCCATCTGTCTTCCTCTATCATACGGGATGCTTCTTCGCGGCTTTTTGCATTGTGTCCGATGATGATCGACGCATCCCTTGCGCAGTCCATCACGTACCAGCATTCGGTCTTGCCCGATGCGCCGTTCTCGGTCTTTTGGGCATATTCATTGTCAGGGTGAACCTGGATGCTCAGTGCATCCCTGGCGTCAATGACTTTGACAATGAATGGAAAATCTCCGTCCGTATCCACACCGAAAACCTCTTTGTGATCCCTCCAGACCTCGGACAGATGAAGGCCGTCGAATTTTCCGCCCTTCACAAGACAGTCACCGCTCTCATGAGCGCTGACTGTCCAGTATTCTTTACCCCATATCAGTTTTTTTACAACCGGTTCAAGAAATATTAACTCTCTCATTTGACAAACTTCTTAACCTGATCATATATTCCTTCCGCATCAAGCAGATACTTGTGAAGAAGCTGGGCTGCCGCACCGCTCTCACCGAATACATCCTGCATACCGATCTTGAATACGGGCGTAGGATGTTTTTCCGACAGAACATCACATACGGCACTGCCGAGTCCGCCGATAACGGAATGCTCTTCAGCCGTAACGACCTTGCCTGTCTTCTTTGCTGACTTCAGTATGAGCTCCTCATCAAGAGGCTTGATCGTGTGGATGTTTATGACTTCCGCATCTATTCCGTCCTTGGCGAGCATTTCTGCGGCTTCCATCGATGCGGGAACCGTGATACCCGTAGCAACGATAGTAACATCCTTTCCTTCGCGAAGGACGATGCCCTTGCCCATTTCGAACTTGTATGTCTTCTCGTCGTTGAACACCGGTACCGCAGCACGTCCGAAGCGAAGATATACGGGTCCGACATATTCGTAAGCCGCCTTAACAGCTGCTCTTGCTTCAACATCGTCAGCGGGATTGATGATAACCATTCCCGGGATAGTACGCATAAGAGCGATATCCTCATTACACTGATGGGATGCACCGTCTTCTCCGACAGAAACACCGGCATGTGTTGCGCCGATCTTAACGTTTAAGTGCGGATAACCGATCGAGTTACGAACCTGTTCAAATGCTCTTCCTGCGGAGAACATTGCAAATGAACTTGCAAAAGGAACCTTGCCTGTTGCGGCAAGTCCCGCTGCTATACCAGTCATGTTAGATTCTGCGATACCGCAGTTTATATGCTTGTCCGGATGAGCCTTTGAGAATACGCCTGTCATTGTAGCTGCAGCAAGGTCAGCTGTTAATACTACAAGGTCATCATGCTCATTGCCCAGTTCTACAAGTGCATTACCGTAGCTGGCTCTGGTTGCGATCTTTTCTACTTCTGACATAATGCTTCACCTACTTTCTCAAGATCTGCCATGGCGATCTCGTACTGCTCGTCATTGGGTGCCTTGCCATGCCATCCTGCCTGATTTTCCATGAACGATACGCCCTTACCCTTAACGGACTTCATGATAATGGCCGTCGGCATTCCCTTGGTCTTCCTCGCCTCATCAAATGCTGCACGGATCTGGTCAAAATCATGTGCGTCGATATTGATCACATGGAAATTGAATGCTTCAAACTTCTTGTCTATCGGATAGGGGTTACAAACGTCTTCGATCTTACCGTCAATCTGAAGTCCGTTGTTATCCACGATCACAACAAAGTTGTCGAGCTTCTTGTGTCCTGCGAACATCGCAGCTTCCCATACCTGACCTTCCGCGATCTCACCGTCACCGAGGAGTGTGTATACGCGATAGCTGTCATTTGAAAGCTTTGCGGATAATGCCATACCTGCTGCTACAGATATGCCCTGTCCGAGCGATCCACTCGACATATCAACTCCCGGCGTATGCTGCATGCAGGGATGTCCCTGAAGATGCGAGCCAAGCTTACGAAGTGTTGTAAGCTCCTCAACAGGGAAATAACCTCTGTGTGCAAGAGCAGAATAAAGTGCAGGTGCACAGTGTCCCTTTGAAAGGACAAATCTGTCACGATCTGCCTTCTGTGGATCCTTGGGATCGATGTTCATTTCCTCGAAATACAGGAACGTCATCAGATCCGCACAGGAAAGTGATCCGCCGGGATGTCCGGCTTTGGCTGAATGAACCGCAGTAACGATACCCTTACGAACTTCATTAGCCGTTTTTGCCAAATCCAAATTGTTCATAGCTTAATCCTTTCTGTGATGATTTTTACTATCTGTCAGCATATCACATTATTATTTTGTTTTCCATAAAGCATCGTCTTCAACCGCATAGTAATATGAATTGACCGGAAGGAGCGTGTGGTTCCTTATCTCGAAAGCCTCCCAAACAACTCCCGCATTCGCTGCCGGTACATGGAAATTTCCCTGCAGTCCGTTGCTGTCATACACCTGAACATATGCACAGGAACCTGTCATATTATATGCCATCAGGTCACCAGATGTGATGGCTCCGAGATCCGTTACATAGAACCTGTAATCATCCGTTCCCGCATTGTCTATCGTAACCGTTTCCGCAGTTGTAAGACCCAGGCTGTCCACAGGCGATCCGATCACCCGCGCTTGATTTGACGATATCGCTTTTGAACTGAGGTTAAGCGGCGCCGATTCCCATGACACAACTGCCTGGTATGTATCATCCGCAACATCGGGTACCGCAAATCCCATCGCAAACTGATGGTCAAGCCTTATGATGACAGACATGAACAGTGTTTCATATCCGCCCTTGGAAACCTCTGCCGTATAACTTCCCGAAGTCAGCATGATCGTTCCGTTTCCGTTATCATCGATCGCACCTGTCTGCATCACTTCTCCGGTGCGGTTGTTAAGTCCCTTTCTGATCATGACGCCGGCGCCCGAAAGAGGCTTATTGGGATCAAGAGCATCTCTTACGACGAACTGCGACGGATACTGGGTAAGGTTGTTCTCATAACCCATGTATATCGTTTCTATCGAATACTTTCCGGATCCGTACCTTGCGGTGATGCCATACACTCCGACATCCGTAAGCGTCTCTTTGCTCGCGGTCAGGCAGTATGTATCATCGTCCTTGCAGTCAATGGCAAGCTTATAAAATCCGTCTCCGTCGGTTACCGTCTCCGCTACGACCCTGTTGTCCGACTCAGTCTTGACGACAATCTTTGCATCTTCCATCGGCATTGAGAATTCATCCATGACATATCCGTACAGGATCTCCGTTTCCGGAAGCGTTGGTGCAAGATTGTAAACGATATATGCGCGGTTTATCATATCCTTTTCAAGATAATCAAACTGCTCCACCGTTCCCTTGCTGTATGTGTCGATATCTGCGACCCTATACTCCGTTGCGTTTCCATCCTTGCAATAGATGTAACGGACCATACAGTCGTTCCTGAAGTAATAACGCGACTCGATATTGGCGGAAGAAAGGTTTACGGGCTTGTCGACAAATGTCTTGTATTCCGCCGCATAATTGAGATCTCCGTTATCATAGTAAAAATCAATTATCTGAAGATTGCCGCCGCAGTCATGGATCTCCGTTATCTTTTCGACCATTTTGTTATCGGGATTGGTGTAAACCTTGTATTCCGAAGATTCATTATTCGTAAGCTTCGCAGATACCCTCTTGTAATCAAATGTATTGACGGGAGCATTTGCCGGATCCTTGATATTCTCTATCCTGGAAAATACCGCATCCTGCCACTTAAGAGATTTGTATCTCTTTCCGGGCTTGAAACGTATCTCGGAATAATCCACGACACCTGTCTCGGGATCTGTCAGCGAATCTGCATCGATATCATGATCGATCTCAACATCCTCGGGCGGCTCCTCCTCCGGCTCCGGAGTCGGCGTCGGGGCAGGCTCGCTTTCCTCTGCGACCTCCTCCGGCTCCTGTATCTCCTGCGGAGCCTGCGCCATCATGTTGTCGTAGTTCCTGAATACGACTTTGACTCCGACATATGATGCGACCATGACTCCGATCAGGACGATCGAATAGATCACGATCCCTATGACCGAAACGGAGAAATGTCTGTTACTGTGTTTTTTCTTTTCTTTTTCTGAATCACTCATCTTTTACTCAAATCTGTATATCGTAGTAGTCTCATATTTCTGTCCCGCATCAAATATCGGATGCAGGAATGCAGGATCGTTTGCACTGTTGGGGAAATACTGTGTCTCAAGGCAGAATCCGTCCCTTGCCTTGTATGACGCACCGCCTTTTCCTTCCTGTGCGGCAATGCAGTTTCCTGCATAGAACTGAACTCCCGGAAGATCCGAAAATACCTTCATCGTCCGGCCGTCAGCCTTGGCGATCGCGATAAGCTTTGATTTGCCGTCATAATCATCAACAACATAATTGTGATCGTATCCCTGTACCAGAGTCAGCTGTTCAAATCCGCTTCTTATATCCTGACCTATTGTCTTGCTCTTCGTAAAGTCCATAACGGTTCCGGCAACCTTCGCGATCTCGCCTGTAGGTATGGCACCTTTTACAACCGGCGTATAGCATGACGCAAAGATCTGAAGCTGTGTGTTCTCGATCGATCCGGAATCATGTCCCGACAGATTGAAGTATGTATGGTTCGTCATGTTGATAAGAGTCTTCTTATCGCTGACTCCGTCGTATGATATAACGATCTCGTTTTCTTCCGTAAGAGTATATGTAACGCTTATATCAAAGTTTCCAGGAAAACCGTTCTCCATGTCAGGTGAATGATATGAAAACTTCACATGATCATCTCCGGTTTCGGCATCCCACAATACCTTGTGCATTCCCTTGTAAAAATCGGAATGAAGGTTATTCTCGTTATCGTTGACGGCAAGCTTATATTCCGTACCGTCGATCGAAAACTTCGCATTAGCCGTACGGTTTGCCACTCTTCCGACCGTTGCGCCGAAGAAGCTTCCGTTCACAAGGTACTCTTCCCCGCTGCCAAAGCCGAGGATGACGTCTTTGGATTCACCTTTGTCGTTCGGAACGATAAGGTTTACGAGGCATGCGCCGAGGTTCGTCGCTGCAGCCTCCATGCCCTTGCTGTTTTTGATCGTGTACAGTTTGATGTCCTTGCCGAGATTTGTTTTTCCGAATTGCGATATTGTTACGCTCATGTTGTAACCTCCCTGTGTTTTTATTTATAGTTCCACGCGTGCGTCAAGTGCGCGTGACAGTGTCACTTCATCGATATATTCGAGCTCGCCTCCGACCGGAACTCCGCTTGCGATCCTCGTGACCTTGATCCCTGTCGGCTTGATAAGCTTGCTGATATACATTGCGGTCGTCTCGCCTTCGATACTTGAGTTCGTCGCGATGATTACTTCATCCACATCCTTCTGCAGACGCTTGATGAGTTCGGCAAGCTTGATGTCCGCAGGTCCTATACCGAGGCTCGGATTGATCGCCCCGTGAAGTACATGGTACACGCCCTCATACTTGTGCGTCTTCTCGTATGCGGTCATGTCCCTCGTATTCTCAACAACCATGATCTGCTTCTGATTCCTGGTTGTGTCCGAACAAACAGGACACGTATCCTTATCGGTCAGCGCAAAACAGACGTTGCAGTATCTGATATTTTCCCGGGCCTGCGTCATAGCGTTGGCAAGCTTTTCAACCTGATCCTTTGGCATGTTGATTATGTGAAAAGCAAGGCGCTGCGCCGACTTGCTGCCTATCCCGGGCAGTACCGCAAGCTCTGCGATAAGTTTTCCGATATAGCCGCTGTAAAGATCCATCCCCTTATCCCCTATCTGTCAAATTAAAAAGGTAATCCACCTAATCCCCCGGTGAGCTTGTTCATGTTGCTCGAGCTCTCCTCTTCGACCATGCGCAGCGCTTCATTGACCGCCGCCATCACCATGTCTTCGAGTGTCTCGATATCATCGGGATCGACTGCCTCTTCCGACAGCTTCACTTTTGTGATCTGTCTCTTGCCGGAAATCGTGACTTCAACAGCCCCGCCTCCTGCCTTGGCAGTGAACTCCTTTTCTTCAAGTTCCTTCTGGCTCTCCTCCATCTGACGCTGCATCTTCTGCGCCTGCTTCATCAGGTTCGCCATGTTGCCCGGCATTCCGCCTCCGGGAAAACCACCTCTTTTTGCCATGTCATTTTCTCCTGTTTAGTGATCGTTATTAAAAATCAGAATCATCTACCGTAACTTCCATCCCGAAGATGGATGTCGGCGGATAATACTCTCCGTTACTCTTTACCTGTGCAAGTGAAACAAGCTCATATGTGACCTCTTTGCCCAATACGGATACGAATGCTTCATCAAGGCTCTTTTTGAACAGTTCGTCATCACACAGGCACATTATCGTATCATCGGCAAACTGTATCATTAGCATGCCGTCCTGAGGTCTGACCGCGGGGGTCGCAGTACGAAGACATGCTACAAACATTTCCGGCATTCTCGAAAGGACTTCTTTCCATACCGAATTGATATTCTTAAGATCCTCTATCGTTGCCTTCGGAAGCTTCATCGCAGCAGCCTCTGCGGTCTTTTTTACTTCCTTTTCCGTGGAGGATTCTTTTGGTGCGATCTTTTCCGTTTCCCTGTCATATGATGCTTTTGACAGATCATGATTTTCTATCAGGTCTTCAATGATACGCAGCCTGTCAGCCACAGCATCAAGATCCGTCTCCATCTGAGGTCTGCAGATCCTGATGATCGTGATCTCGATGAGAACTCTTTTCTGCGTAGCATACCGAAGATCATTCGACAGTCCGGAGAACACCCTGATATAGCGGAGAAGCTGCTGCTCGGGTATCGCCTCCGCTTCTTTTTTAAGTAATGCGATATTGTCCGCCGTGGTATCAACTATCGTTGAAATGTCCTCCGCCGATCTTGCCAGGAGGACATTCCTCATATGCCATATAAAATCAGTTATGAACTGATCAAGGTCTCTTCCCTGAATGAGTATACGGTCGATAACACCAATGCAGTCCGTTACCGAGCCTGCTGCAAGGCTTCGCAGGAACTCGCTGAACACCGATGTGTCCACCGCTCCGAGAACCTCCAGTGCTCTTTCATATGTTATGTCCTTACCGAGGAAGAACGATGAACACTGGTCAAGGAGCGAGAGTGCATCTCTCATTCCGCCTTCGGCCTTTGACGCGATATACCGTATCGCCTTATCTTCTACCGCGATGCCCTCACTTGTCGCAACTTCCTTCAGCCTGTCCTCGAGCGTGCCTGTGTCTATCCTTTTAAAATCATATCTCTGACATCTCGACAGTATCGTGATCGGTATCTTGTGCGGCTCTGTTGTCGCAAGTATGAAGACAACATAAGACGGCGGCTCTTCCATCGTCTTGAGCAGGGCATTGAATGCATCTTTCGTGATCTGGTGTGCCTCATCGATGATGTACACCTTGTATTTGGCGTTCGTCGGTGAGTAGACTACGCTTTCCTTGATCTGTCTTGCATCTTCGACACCGTTATTGGAAGCGGCATCCATCTCTATCACGTTAAGGGATGTTCCCGCTGCGATGCTCCTGCAGCTTTCACATTCGCCGCACGGATTACCGTTTACGGGGTGCTCGCAGTTCACGGCCTTGGCAAAAACCTTGGCAGCACTCGTCTTACCTGTTCCTCTTGTTCCGCAGAACAGGTATGCATGACCTATACGGTTTGCCTCTATCTGATTTCGTAATGTAGTTACAATGGCATCCTGACCCTTGATCTCATCAAAGGTGGCGGGGCGCCATTTTCTGTATAGTGCAATGTAAGACATTTTTTCTCTTATCTATCTAAGGTCGCTCGGCCTAATCTCCGAAGGAAATCCCAAGCATCTTAGCTTCCTGGATGATGGTTGATTTCGGATCGAGCATCTTGAGCTTTCCTGCAACATCTTCGAGCGGAACTTTAACGATCTCTCTGTTACGGTATCCGACCATGAATCCGTATTCTCCTTCGAGGATCAGCTTACCTGCCTCTGCGCCGAGACGGCTTGCAAATACTCTGTCGTAAGGGCAGGGGCTTCCGCCTCTTTGAGTATGACCGGGAACTGTGACTCTGACTTCCTGGCCTGTCCTCTTCTGTATCTCAGCCGCAATCTCGTATGAAACCGAAGGGTGAGGCATCTTTTCAAGCTTCTTGGCATAATCTTTCTTGGAAAGTTTTGCATCTTCCTTGCTGATCGCACCTTCTGCAACCGCGATTATCGTAAATCTGCTTCCTCTTTCCTCACGCATCTTGATCGCTTCCACGACCTTATCGATATCATAAGGGATCTCGGGGATCAGGATGATATCGGCACCGCCTGCCATTCCTGCGTTAAGTGTCAGATATCCGACCTTATGTCCCATGACTTCAACTATGAACACACGGCTGTGAGAAGCAGCTGTTGTATGGATGCAGTCGATGCATTCGGTTGCGATGTCTACTGCAGACTGGAAACCGAAAGTCATATCCGTACCGTACAGATCGTTGTCGATCGTCTTCGGAAGTGTGATAACGTTAAGACCTTCCTGTCTTAAAAGATTTGCGGTCTTGTGTGTTCCGTTACCTCCGAGGATTACCAGACAGTCAAGACGGAGCTTGTAGTAGTTCTGCTTCATTGCCTCAACCTTATCAAGTCCGTTCTCATCCGGATCCTTGATAGTCTTAAAAGGAGTCCTGCTGCTTCCGAGGATCGTTCCGCCGACCGTAAGGATACCGGCAAAATCTTTTCCCGTGAGCATTTTAAAATCACCGTAGATCAGTCCTCTGTAACCATTAAGGAAACCATAGATCTCAACGTCTTCCTTGCTGTTGAGCAATGACTTGACGACACCTCTCATTGCGGCATTAAGTGCCTGACAGTCTCCTCCGCTTGTAAGCATTCCGATTCTCTTCATAGTTGTGCTCCCTTCTTGTCTTAATCAATATTTTCCAATATAACGTCAACCATTTCGCCCACGTTCTTGAGCTTTACGATGGTCTTCATATCAAATCTTATGTCGAATTCCTCCTAGACCGCGTCGATGAGAGTGATGTGAATAAGTGAATCCCAGCCGTCGACATCTGCGGCGGTCGTCTCGTCATTCACGGTCAGTTCGTCGTCGTCGAAAACGTCGGCGAAGACCGCGTTGAGGCGCTCGTATACTTCTTCTCGTGTCATATTCTCCTCCTCCTTGTCGAGCCATGAATATGTTTCGTTCAAAACGCGCTTTCGCTCATTTTTCCGCACGTCACGTTACTAGACTCGAAAAAACCTCGTCAAGTACCGACGTGCTCCAAAGGTTTTGCCCGAAACATATTCATGACTCTTAGTTAACATCAATGTGTATATTTTTATTAATATACTCCGCGGTCAGATCGAACTCCCACACCGTGTTGCCCTCGGCATCTTCCGACACTTTGGTAAATCCCATCCTGTCGTAAAAATCGCGAACCATGTTGTTCTTGGCCGTCGGGTAGTAGTAGCCGACGATCTTCTTAAGGCCGGTCTGTTTTGCACGGTGTACGAGACCGTCGAGCATCGCGAATTCCATGT
>JAFZQP010000156.1 GCA_017620345.1 Lachnospiraceae bacterium | reverse complement strand
TCCGTATTCTTGGCGCTTATAAAACCTCCGAGACCATCCTCATCCGAAAATGACACATTTTCATCCGCAAGCGCTGTCAGGTTTGGGATATAGTTGATCTCCGGCTGTTCTCCTCCGACTTCTTTAGACGCGTATGTCGTCTCCATGCTCTCCATGTATATGTATATGAGGTTCTTCGGCCTGTCGCACGTGATCGCCTCCACGTCGGGTTTTACATAGTATTCGTCATAGATCTCGGTACCGGAATTATAATCACGTATGAACGAACTTATCTCAAGCCGGTCATTGATACTGTATATCACATAAAAAGAATATCCGACCGTGGCAATGAAAAGAAGGGCTTTTATCAGTTTGAGGGCATCGATCTTTTTTTCAGACCCTTTGGTCCTGTCCCAAATGATATCCGTCGACACATACCTGCCCACCACAAAGAAAACAAAAACACCGACAGCCAGGATGATGATAAACGCGGCAAGCTTTGGCGCCACATACCTTACAGCTCCGCTGAAAAAATCATTGTTGGCCCCTGCAAGAGGTGACTTCATCGTATAGATTATCTCGCGGAATGTAACTCCGAACGAGGCACTGAACCACTCGAACAGTCCCATCAATGCAGTATCTGCCACGAGTCCGATAACAAAGATGGCAAAGCATATTCTGTTGAATATACGTGCTTTCTTATCCAACCGAATCCTTGTCCTTTGCTTTGATCTCACATCTGACATTTATGTATGTGACAACGATCTCCTTGATGTACGGGAAGATCACGGCAAGTACACCGGCAACTATCGTATATATTCCTGTGCCTGCCTCAACACCTATCCCGATCCCGAGTCTTGCGAGCACCACCCTTATGATATACGCCATGACAGCTATCCATACCGCGTACTTGGCATATAATATAAGCGCATCAAGGCCAAAGCGTGCTTCCTTTTCGGAACGTCTCAGGTCGATACCAAGCGCGATGATCGGTATCAGCATGTAATCGATAAACACCAGTATCCAGTCCGTATTCATACTGTTCTCCTTTAATAATACTGTTCTTCTTTATTTACAACATCGGTATATACGCCTGTTATCCCCATATCGATATATGACTTCATGCTTTCCTTATCATTTACCGTATGGACAAAAAGAGGTATACCGCAACTCTTTAACACTTCAAAACTTTCCACATATGATGTAGGAAAATCAGTCCAGAAAGTCACACCGGATAGTTTCGTCCTCTTAGTAAACTCCCGCAACGCATCCGGCGTAAGTTCCTCATCGGTCGCCCTGTAGAGCGTGTATATTATATTGTTGAATCCGAGGTCCCTGATCCGGTCATACTCATCCTCATGATAGATCTGAATGATAAGGTTGTTCATAAGTTCAGGATGTGAAGATTTGATCAGTCTGCAGACCTGCTCGTTATCATCCTTGACATCGGTGACAACATAAAAGTCAGGGTGATCGTCCATGAATGCGGCAAGATCATCAAACGACATTGTTGAGAGGCGGTCATCATATCTTGCATTAATGAATGCCTCACACGTCGGAGGACACTTCGGTGTTCCCGCACCATTTACTTTGTACGCCCAGTTAATGCCCTCTTCCTCATCATCATGGGCACATACGATCCGGTCATCTACGGTTATCATAAGGTCGAATTCGGATATCCTGTTCCCCGTATCATAACAGTTGCGGACCGACTCCCTTGTATTCGTATATGACAGTATCTCTCCGTCATCCTCTATAAATCCGCCCGCGTGTATTATATACCTGTTATCCGTAAGGAACTTTCGGCACTGAGACACCGTAAGGACTCCCCTTCCGGGAAAGATCACAAGCACGGCAACGATCGCCAGAACGGCTATGATCATAACCGCCGTGACGATATACGTTACGCTGATCTTCTTTTCTTTTATATACAGATTTACATCTATGGATCCGCTCATGGAAAACATTATACTTCTTATTTAAAAAATCTTCCACGGATTTTATTATGGTTTATAATACGGACATGGATAAAAATCATGTGACCCTCGGTATACTCGCTCACGTAGATGCCGGCAAAACAACTTTATCGGAAAGTCTCCTGCTGCATACAAACGTCATAAGATCAGCGGGACGCGTTGACAACGGCACTTCGTTTCTCGACAACGATCCTCTCGAGCGGTCAAGAGGGATAACGATATACGCCAAAAATGCCCGTATCCCGATCGGCGATAACGAAGTGATCCTGATCGACACCCCGGGGCATGCGGATCTGGCTGCAGAATGCGAACGTATCCTCCCGGTGATCGACATGGCTCTTCTTCTGGTCAGCGCCCCCGACGGAGTAAGACCTTATACAAAGACATTGTGGGACCTTCTGCGTAAAGAGCATATCCCGACCATGATCTTCGTCAATAAAACCGATCTTACCGAAAAAACACAATCTGAAATGACCAAAGATCTGGAAATACATTTTGGTTCAGGCATCATATCCTTTTCGGATAAAGACTTTTTCGAAAATGTTGCATCCACTGACGAAGTCCTTATGGACAGATATCTTGACGCAGGGCTCGAAGCTGAAGATATAAGGAATGCTTTTAACAGTTGTACTGTCTACCCGCTGTTTTTCGGCTCCGCATTAAGGGGCGAAGGTATCTCCGAATTCATTTCGGCACTCGAAAACTATATACTCCCGCCCGCATATTTGCCTCCAAAGGGCGGTGACTTTTCCGGTATCGTATATAAGATAAGTCACACCCGCGATAATAAAAGGCTGTCATTCATGCGTGTTACCCGTGGCACATTGAAGGTAAAGGACGTACTTGGCGAAGAAAAAGTCAACGAGATACGTATATATTCCGGCGAAAAATATACCACCACAGGAAGCGCTACAGAAGGAGATATATGTGCTCTTGTCGGTATGAAAAGCACTCATGCAGGAAGCGTTTTCGGCGACTGCTCCGGTCGTCCCCGGACCGTGTTTGCGCCGGCACTGTCATATACGGTACGCTATCCTGCCGACGTTGATAAAACTAAAATGCTCAATATCCTTCGCGAGATCGAGGACGAGGAAACAACGCTTGCCGTCAGGTATTACGAACAGACCGGAGAGATATTTATATCCCTTATGGGCGATATACAGACAGATGTCATAAAGCATACCCTGAAAGAAAGATATGGTATCGATGTAACCTTCGATAACGGAATTGTCTGTTATAAGGAAACGATAGATATGAAGACAGTCGGTGTGGGACATTATGAGCCGCTGAAGCACTATGCCGAAGTGCAGATCCTCATGGAACCTCTTGCAAGAGGCAGGGGGATGGAATACTCATCTGATGTTTCCGAGGACGATCTAGACAAAAACTGGCAACGCCTTATTCTCACCCATATGCAGGAGCGCGATCATCCCGGTGTTCTGCTCGGTGCACCGATAACAGACATCAGGCTGACACTTGTTGCGGGAAGATCCCATATCAAACACACCGAAGGGGGGGATTTTCGTCAGGCCACATACCGGGCCATACGGCAGGGGCTGATGAAGCTTCGCGAATCGGGATACGTACACATTCTCGAACCATATTACAACTATACTCTGAAGCTCCCCGAAAACTGTGTGGGACAGGCTATGACAGAGATCTCGGCAATGTCCGGAACAACCGAGATAGTCAATACCGATCCGACAGAGCTTATCGTCACTCTTTCCGGACGTGCGCCTGTTTCCGAAATGAACGACTACGCAAGCAAAGTCAGGACTTACACAAAAGGCCGGGGCGAGCTGACTTTGTCTCTTGCGGGCTATGATCTGTGTCATGATGAAGAGGCTGTACTGGCTGCTTCAGACTACTCCCCGGAATCGGATCTCGATAATCCGACCGGCTCGGTCTTCTGCTCACACGGCGCAGGCACGACCATCCCATGGAACGAGGTTGACGATCATAAGCACATAAAATAGGGGAATGTTTGCGGAAAGAATGGATATATGATAATATTTAAGGACGCTCGCCCATGAGGATCCTGCTGCGCAGGATAGGGGGCTCGCGGTGTAGACAGACCTCTTCCCAATTCACTACGTGAATCGGGCCCCTTCGATCTACATATGCGGATATGGCGGAATTGGCAGACGCGCCAGATTTAGGTTCTGGTGGGAGACCGTGCAGGTTCAAGTCCTGTTATCCGCATCTGATACACCGGGATCAACGGTGTCTTTCTCGATCAGCTCCTGCG
>JAFZQP010000155.1 GCA_017620345.1 Lachnospiraceae bacterium | reverse complement strand
GGACAGGATGTTCATTCAGAACATCGGAAACAATGAAAAAGATAAACAGATGGTAGAGTTGATACTTGGTATAGCAAAGAATATGAACATACCGGTCATAGCTGAGGGAGTGGAGACGGAAGAACAGCTACTTGCCCTGAAGAAAATGGGCTGCAGGATCGTTCAGGGCTTTTATTTTTCACGACCTCTTCATCCGAGTGATTTTGAGTCAAAGATACTTCAGGAGACAGAGAAATGAGATCGCTGAGGACAAAGATCACGATAACAATGATGTGCGTTCTTCTTGTTGTACTTGTGATCGTCACATCGCTTTCGGCCGTATTTATAGTAATGACAGAGAGTGCGGAATCGGACCAGCTTCTTCTTATGCTGTGTGATACGGGTGAGAAGAATCTGGATTATTATTTTAACAGTATACAGAAGTCTGTTTCAAGAGTTGCGCGGTTTGTGGAGGATGATCTGCAGGGCCTTGATGATGAGGAACTGTCGGAACACGTTGAACGCGTGCGTGAGTATTTTGACGAAGCGGCATCCAAGACAAACGGCGTTCTGACATATTATTATCGTATAGATCCGTCAATCTCGGATTCGGTCAAAGGGTTCTGGTATACGGATGTTGACGGACAGGGATTTAAGGAACATGAGGTCACCGATATCACTCTCTATGATGTAGAAGACACATCAAAGCTTGTGTGGTTTACAGTTCCGAAGTATGAGAGAAAGCCCGTGTGGCTGCCACCTTATCTGACAGAGAATCTTGACATGCGTGTGATATCCTATGATGTTCCCGTTATCTGGAAAGGCCAGTTTATAGGTGTTGTCGGGATAGAACTCGATTATACCACCATGGCGGAACAGGTTGACAGCATACGCATATATGGAAACGGATATGCATTCTTAAATGACCCTGAAGGCAATCTGTTCTACCATCCTTATATAGATGTTGCAACGATGACACCGGAGAACGCTCCGGATATTCCCGCAGGTATTAATGGAGACAGTACGTTTGTAAGATATACTTATAACGGAGTGGAAAAGAAAGCAGCATGGCTGCCGCTCGGTAACGGTATGAGACTGAACGTTACGGCACCTGTTTCGGAAACAAAGGGCGAATGGAAAGAACTGATAGGGAATATAATGATTGTTGCTGCCGCAGTTCTCGTTTTGTCCGGTCTGTTCATCATGTTGTATACGAGACGTATCACGAGACCGCTGGATGAACTGACCGAAGCTGCGGAGCAGGCAGACAGGGGTAATTATGATTATGATCTTAAATACGAGGGAAATGATGAGCTCGGAAGATTGACCGGTACGTTCAGACGTTTGTGCGGGCACGTTAAAGATAATATAAGCGATCTGAATAAGCAGGTATTCTTCGATGCGCTGACACATGCAAAAAACAAGGGGGCATTTACCAATGCGGTCAATGAACTGCAGAAACAGGTAGATGAAGATAAAAGTGCGACAAGGTTTGCGATCGGCGTGTTTGACTGTGATAATCTCAAACTGGTAAATGACGAGTGCGGTCACGACAAGGGAGACATATACTTAAAGAATGCCTGCCGGACGATCGGACGCGTTTTCAAGCACAGTCCTCTGTACAGGGTCGGCGGGGATGAGTTCTCCGTCATTCTGAGAAATGAGGATTATAAGGATATGGACATGCTCTTTACAAAGTTTGAAGAGGAGCGTAAAAAGATAAATGAATCGGCAGCCGAGAGGTGGGAACAGGTCCAGATCTCAACGGGTTTTGCCATCTTTGATCCTTCCGGCGACCGGACAGTCATCGATGTTGTCCGTCGTGCAGACAGGATAATGTATGAAGACAAGCGCAACCGGAAGAAGAGTCGCGCTTAATAGGATTCAATCCTGGAACATGCGAGGGCAAGCGACCCCGGACCTATATGACAGCTTACCGAAAGGGACAGAGCGTAACATTCGGGCGCTGCTTTCGGAAAACGCGTCTTTACTTCTTTGGCAAACTCCTCGGCTACATCCCTGTTATGGGTATATGCTATAAACAGTCTGACACCGGATCCGTCGTCGGAGCCGCCGAAGCGTTCGGTTATGTCCTTTGCTATCTGGTTCATCATCATCGTCTTGGCCTGTGAATGAGTCCTGGCAAGACTGAAAGTATCCAGTTTTTCCCCCTGTATCTGAAGAACGGGTTTGATGCGGAGTATCGTTCCCAGCGCGGCAACAGCCGGTGTAAGACGTCCGCCGGCCTTTAAGTACTTGAGCGTATCAACCATGATGTATATCGATGAATCAAATCTGTCCTGTTCAAGACGTTCTTTGATCTCTTTTCCCGAATACCCTTTTGATGACATCTCTATGGCATCGAGCACGGATGAATACTGGGTAACGCTTATCCTCTGATTGTTGACGACATTTACCCTTCCGTCATAATCTTCACACAGGAACAGCGCGGTCTGTGCCGAGCCTGACAGTCCGCTTGACATGGGGATATAGACAACCTCATCGTGAGTCTGAAGAGCCTCATCCCAGCATTTTTTAACCGATGCCGGATTCGGCTGGGAGGTCATCACTTTGGAGCCGCCAAGCAGTCTTTCGTAGAACTCTTCCTGCGTCAGGTTGATGTCCTCAAAATAATCCTCGTCGTCGATCGTAAACGGCATGGGAAGAACCGTTATTCCCAGTTTCTGCGCATGCTCACGTGTTATTCCGCTGTTACTGTCAGTTATTATGGCTATATTGTTCATGTCGTCTCCCACTTGCCATCGATTTTGAATAGCAATATAATATTATAGACTCTAACATCATTGAAGTTTTTTTACAAGAGGTTACCATGGATCAGGAAGAAGAACGGATCCTGTATCTGTCCAGAGTTGGCAGGGAAAAGATATTTAAATACGGAACATATACGGTCACAAAGGAACGTGCCATAACCCAGGATCACCCGTTCTATGCCGAGCGTACTCCCGAGCCTGAACCGGTACAGGAACAGGCTTCTGCAGATACTGCGCCTGCAAACGCGGCTCCGGCCCAGGATGATCCGACAGCGCTTGTCGGTCAGATCCTTTCCAGCAATTTCAAGGTAGGGCTCAGCCAGGAAGAGGTTGATGCTCTTCTTAACGGAATGTGATCTCAGCCGGCTTTTTTCGCTTTTGAAAACAACAGTTTCAGTATGATCGGCGTTACCACCGAAGATACTATGATAAGAAGTATGACCGCGGGAAAATATGAAGAGTCAAGGACTTTCGCAGACAATCCTTTCTGAGCGACGATCAGAGCGACCTCGCCTCTTGTCATCATCCCGGCACCTATCCTGATACAATCCTCCCAGCTGTAACCGCATATCTTTGCAGCCAGACCGCAGCCTATGACTTTCGTCAGAAGAGCCACGATTATAAAGCATATGCTAAACCCGAGTATGGATGCGGTAAGCCCGGACAGTTCGGTCTTGAGTCCGATACATGCAAAGAACATCGGGCCGAACAGCATGTAACTGCTGATATCTATCTTGTTTTCTATATACTCGGTATCCTTGATCGTGCACAGCACTATGCCGGCACAGTACGCACCGGTTATATCCGCGATATCAAAGTATTTCTGTGCGATATAAGCCATCGCAAAACAGAATGCCAGGCTGTAAATCGGGAGCCTTTGAGAGTGAGGGTGACGCTCATCGAGCCACTGCATCGCCTTGTGAACGATCAGACCCAAAAGAAAAGCGATGACAAAGAACAGGACGATCTTGACGAGCACCATTCCGACATTACCTTCGCCACCGCTCGCTCCGATAACACATGTCAGCACGACGATACCGATAACATCATCTATCACGGCAGCACCTACGATCGTGGTACCGACTTCGGACGAAAGCTTTCCCATCTCCGAAAGAGCGGCAACTGTAATGGAAACGCTGGTCGCTGTAATTATCGTACCTATGAACAGTGCTGTATAGAATTTTGTTGAGGGCGGAGCGGCAAATCCGTAAAATGCTCCGTACAGAGCAAAGCCGCCGACAAGGGGAACAATAACACCGATCAGGGCTATAAGGAAAGATTTAAAACCGGATCTTTTGAGCTGTTTAAGATCCGTTCCGAGTCCTGCCGCAAACATGAGCATTATAACGCCGATCTCGGCAAAGATCTCCAGGCTGTCATTTACCTGCACGATATTTAACACGGACGGTCCTATGAAAAGACCTGCAAGTATCTCACCCACGACCTGAGGCGCCCCTATCCTTTTTGCAAGAAGACCGAGCGCTTTCGCCGAAAAGATCAGTATCGCAAGTTCAAATAAGATTTCTATGTTCATAAGTACCCTCCCTGGCGATTTTTTTATAATAAGACCGAAACATATGAAAGTCAAATTGCCCCGGCTTTGTTGATATGCTGTATTTCATTGAATTTATATTGTTGACAGAGTATTATATAATAAGGTTTTTATACAGTAAGATGATTCCGGAGTTCTTATGAGAAACAAAAAGAGCAATAAAGCCATAATACTGATATCATCGCTCCTGTTTATCGTGATACTGTTTGGCGTCTGGCAGGTGTTCAACAGGACCAGACAGCTGTCGAGGGAAAACGGCATATATCAGCTTGAAAAGATCAGCTCCGAATTCAAGGATATGATCAATGAAGCCGAGAAGCTGTCTCTTGAGTCTGCGGTAGAGGCGAGAGAATTCCTGTTCAGCAGGAGCGGGCTTGAAAAATACATATATAATCGAAGAGATGAGCTTACTGCAAGCGGGCTCGGCGTTATCAACATCTACATTGCGGGTGAAGGCTGGTCGATCGTTCCGGGAATGGATGAGAACGAAAAGTTTAATGCCAAGGAACGTTTATGGTATACAGGCGCCATAAGGAACGGGGGAATACCATACGTGTCGGCACCTTACCAGGATGTTGTTACCGGGGATATCTGTTATACGGTATCGGTAATGCTCGGTGACGCGGATACGGTACTGGGCATAGACTACACGATGGATACGATACAGGATCATATCGCGCAGATGTACGATACCGATTCGAGCGAGGCTGTTATAGTGACCGATGACGGAATAATCGCAGGGTGTTCTGACGATGAACTTGTCGGCACAATGCTGTCGCAGTCCATTCCTGAATATGTCGGCATATGGTCGCTCTCAAAGAGCATGAAAGGAGTTGCGACAACAAGGATCCGTTCCGGACTGTTATTTGAAAATCTGTTTGCCGCAGACGGCGGTAACGGATGGTATCTGATCATAAGTGAGAATGACTGGGATCTTTACCGTGAGTCATATATTGAACTCATGGGGACGCTGATCCTTGCGCTTACACTTTTCTTTATAATCCTATTTCTCGCACGAAGGTCGGAAAGACGCAAGTCGGAAAAAGACGACAGACCAAAGCTCAAGGCAAAGGGAGTCGACAAGCGCTATCGTGCGATAATCGTGTCTTTTATGATCGTTGTCATGTTCACGGGACTTGGTGCAAATCTGCTCAGCAAGAGGGAATGGGCGGATGCCCGTATGGCTAATTTTGGGATGAGGTATGAGCATGAGCTTACCGACTGGATAACGACACAGAAATCGATACTTGATATGTTCGTAAGTTCAATCTCGACAAATCCGAACATGCTTCTTGATTATGAGCATTCGATAGATTATCTCAACAGGATAACGCAGCAGTATCCCGAGATATCAGTTACATACATAGCCAATCCTCAGCTGATGCCCACCGTATATATGAATAACGGATGGAAACCCGAGCAGGGGTGGCGTGTTGAAGAAAGACAGTGGTACAAGGATACGCTGGCATCTGAAGAGGGATGGAGTATTTCTGCACCTTATTATGATGAACAGACCGGCGGATACTGCATTACTTTTTCGGAGAGTGTGTTTGATGCAAAGACGGGCCGCTTCCTTGGTATCTTCGGTATTGATTTTTACATGGATAAGCTGATAGATATTCTGGGCAGCAGTTATACGAATGACGGATACGCTTTTCTCGTCGATCCTTCGGGAAACATAATAAATCATCCTTACGGAAGCTATCAGATGACGGTGGACCAGACGACAAACATCTTCGGTCTTCCGTATTCCGAGGTGAACGCAAACGGAAAGGATACGGAACTGATAAAGGACTACGACGGTTATTACAGGATACTGCTCGCAGAAAGCAACAAAGTGTCGGGTTTTTCAGTTTACGTGCTGTCTGATTTTCGGTCGGTATACGGTAATCTGCTGTTTTATTCGTTGATCTATGCAGTGCTGTTTATGATATGTATCGTTCTGACATACAGGCTGCTGACGGGTATGATCGCATGGCAGGCAGAGGCGACGGAGAGGATGAAAGAAGCCTCGGATGCTGCGATAGCCGCCGATAAGGCAAAAGGACAGTTCCTTGCTCACATGTCCCACGAGATAAGGACTCCGATAAACGCTGTTCTCGGAATGAACGAGATGATCCAGCGTGAATCGAAGGAGGGCAATATCCTTGAGTATTCCGACAACATACAGATGGCCGGAAAGAACCTGTTGTCACTGATCAACGATGTCCTTGATTTTTCCAAGATCGAAGACGGAAAGATGGAGATCATCCCTGTCAGGTATATGACTGCATCAATGGTGGCCAGCCTGATCTCATCCATTTCCGAACGTGCGAAGGGAAAGGGCCTCGAACTTGTGGCGGATATAAATGAAAATACGCCGTCGGAGCTGTGGGGCGACGAGGTAAGGATCAAACAGATCATCACAAATATTCTTACAAACGCCGTCAAGTATACGGATAACGGAACCGTAACGCTTCGCATCTCCCATGAAGATATACCGGACAGCGACGATATACTGCTGAAAGTTTCTGTTGAGGATACCGGGATAGGTATCAAACCGGAAGAGATGAAAAAGCTCTTTGCCGAATTCGAGAGGATCGATGTTGTACGAAACCGCAACATAGAAGGGTCGGGTCTGGGAATGAGCATCACCAAGAGCCTGCTTGGTATGATGGGATCGACGCTGAATGTAGAAAGCGAATACGGGAAGGGGTCGACATTCTCGTTTGACCTCAGGCAGAAAGTCATGAGCCGGACACCGGTCGGCGACTATATGAAGACTCATCGCGATGCCCTTGACAGATCGCGCGGATACAAAGTGAAGTTCACCGCTCCCGATGCACATGTTCTCGTCGTAGATGACAGTAAAGTAAATCTTATTGTATTTACGAAACTGTTAAAGCAGACAAAGGTTCGGATCGACACTTCGCTGAGTGCCGATGATGCTATTGCACGAACACGCACGCAGCACTATGATGTCATATTCATGGATCATATGATGCCGGAGAAGGACGGGGTAGAAGCACTTCATGAGATAAGAGCGGATGAAGGCAATCTCAATACGGAGACGCCAATGGTATGCCTTACCGCAAATGCCATATCGGGTGCGAGGGACGTATATATCAAAGAGGGATTTGATGACTATCTTACGAAACCCATAGATTCTTCGAAACTTGAAGAAATGCTCCTGCAGTATCTGCCGCAGGAGCTGATCGAGAAAGACACCGTTGATACCGGTGTATCAGATGCGGATAACAGGACTTGAACCTGCACGGTCTCCCACCAGAACCTAAATCTGGCGCGTCTGCCAATTCCGCCATATCCGCATATGTAGATAGAAGGGGCCCGATTCACGTAGTGAATTGGGAAGAGGTCTGTC
>JAFZQP010000154.1 GCA_017620345.1 Lachnospiraceae bacterium | reverse complement strand
CAGGCCAAGGGTTTGCCTACAGCTTCCTTCAGATTCCACCTCACGATGGACACCCTTGCTGTTCAGCTATGTACTTCGTCGTTGCCTACGCGTACTCGGGACTCTCACCCGTTAGAGCGCGCCCATGGCGCGCAAACTAAAAAACCCGCAAACCCTTTCAAGGCTTGCGGGATACAGGGGACGAGAGAATCGAACTCCCACCAAAGGTTTTGGAGACCCCTATCATACCATTTGACCAGTCCCCTGGATGCAATATAATAGGCGGTCAATGACCGCCTAATCTTTATATCATAATCAATCCGTTACTGTCAAGGAAATTTAACTATCAAAGCTAGAATCTCATTATGCCCATCGCGCGGTTATGTTCATCCTCTTCACGCTTCTTCTGCATCATGATCTGATACTGGTTAAGTGTCTCCTGTTTTTTCTTCTCGGAGATTGCCTTTGCCATATCAAGATCTTCAAGCCTGGAGCGTGATGATAATGTATTCTCTGCAGCATAGTCGTTATATCTGATCGCAGATTCAAGAGCATTTGTCTGCGCTCCCATCGAGCTCCTTGATTCCGAAACCTTGGAGATCGCATCCGTTATCTTACCAAGATCAAAATTCCCGGTAACATTGAATCCTTCAATACCAAGATCAGCAAGAGTAGAACTTACCATCCGGATCTTCTGGCCTGTACCGTCAGGCTTCGTAGCCAGATCGATATCCGCCATGCTACCGTCAAGTATCTTCATTGTGTTGAATTCGGTATTCTTTGCAACACCCTCTATATCCGAAAGAAGCTGGTCCACCTCGCTCTGGATGGCACCCAGTTCCTCACCGGTATTAAGACCGCTGCTTGCCTTGACACCAAGTTCATATATTCTCTGGAGGCTGTCAGTGATCTGGCCGAGCGCACCGTCTGCAACATTCAGCAGGCTCGCTCCGTCCCTGGCATTGTCAGATCCTACCGTAAGACCGGTTTCCTGACTGTTCATCTTCTGCGCAATGGTAAGGCCCGACGCATCGTCAGCCGCCGAATTGATCCTCTTTCCGCTTGCTATCTGTGAATATGCATTAACAGAAGTAATTCCGTTTATTCCCGGCATACCAGCTCCTCCTTTCTTCCCACATCATCCATGACATATATCAGGATGACATACGCATCTGTTTGTGACATGATTGTACCACCGCAAGCGCCAAATATCAACCGTTTTGCGGATTGTTCACACTTTTTTAAGGATTATCCTGATCCTTGTCCCCAGGTCCTCACGAGATGTTATCTCAAAATGTCCGTCGTGCTTATCGACTATCCATTTTGCTATGGAAAGCCCGAGTCCCGTGCCCCCGAAGCTTCTGGCTTCATCCGAACGGTAGAACCTCTCAAACATATGCTCAACGTCCTTTTGTTTCATACCGATACCGGTATCCTGAACCTGTATATACACTTCCGTGTCCGAAGAAAATCCGACCGAAAGGATGATCTCATCCTTTTCCTTAGTGTACTTGGCGGCATTATCCACGAGTATCCTGACAGCCTGTTTGATCAGTCCTTCATCCGCCATGACATAAACCGGATCAACAGGACTTGAATACTTGTATATGTGACCTTCATCGATCATGAGAGATTCTTCATATACAGTCTGCATCATCTCGCACAGATCGACCCGCTCGGGGTTGATATTGGTCCTTCCCGCATCACCTCTTGCAAGGAACAGGAGCTGTTCCACCAGGTGCTTCATATGCGCCGATTCGTTCCTTATCGCAGTTATCGATTCATCAAGGACCTTCTCGTCTTCACGCCCCCATCTTGCGAGCATGTTTGCATACCCTTCGATCACGGCGATCGGGGTTCGCAGTTCATGCGAAGCATCGTTTACGAAACGCGCCTGCTGCCTGTTGCTCTCACGTATACGCGCAAGAAGACTGTTCATGGCACGCTCTATTCCCATCAGATCCGCGTCTCCGAACGACAGCCTGGCTTCCTCCGTAGGCTCGAGACTTGTGATCTTTTCTTCGATAAGATGATACTTCTCTCCGGACAGTTCGATATTGGACAATTGTTCCGCACGGACAGCCAGTTCGTCAAGCGGCGCCAGTATCCTGCTGATACGCCTTCTCTCATGCGAATAAGAAAGAAGATCTCCCAGGAGCCTTAATGAAAACAGTGCGGTTGAAAATCCGAAAGCCACAAGTATCGGAGCAAAGATCAGCTCATCCACAAGCACCTGACCTCCGGCTTTTGCCGTTACCGTATATCTGAGCGTGGTAAGAGCCTTATGTATCTGTGCGGCGCTGTCTGCACCGGCGATCGGAGCCATCGTTATGCGGCGGACTCTGTCGGTCAGAGCTACATTTACCCCTGTCATATACTCTCTTGATGCCAGCCAGACGATCGTCATGATCACTACAAGGAACACGCTGCTCGTAAAATGCATCGCGATCTTCGTGCGGACACGCTGTCCCGCAAGCCTGTTCCTTATCGAAGAAACACGCCTTTTTACGCTGTTATTCTGATTTGATGACATATCCTACTCCTCTGACCGTCTCGATCATCTTGATATCAAAGACTTCATCGATCTTGGAACGTAAGAATCTGACATACACATCAACAACATTTGTCTCGCCCACATAATCATATCCGCATACCTTTTCTAAAAGAGTATCTCTTGTGAGCACTATATCCTGATTGGTAAGAAAGACCCTGAGCATCTCGAATTCCCTGTTTGTCAAAGTTATTTCCTTACCGTCATATGTGACCCGATGTTTTTTCTCGTCAAGTATCAGGTCTTTCCATCTGTGTATACCGTTTTCCCTGTCAGATGCCGTATTTCCGGCCCCCGTCCCTGCATCCGGCCGTTCACCTTCGGTCCTTATGGGATGAAGTTTAAGCGCTACCCTGACCCTTGCAAGGAGTTCTTCTATGGCAAAAGGCTTGGTTATATAATCCACCGCCCCGGCGTCGAGTCCCGAAACCTTATCCATGACGGCATCTCTTGCCGTCAGCAGTATGACCGGAGTCGGGCTCGTATTGCCCAGTCTACGCAAAACTTCCAGGCCGTTCAGGCCCGGAAGCATGATATCGAGCAGTATCAGATCATATGTATTATCCGTTGCAAGCTGGAGAGCTTCGCGCCCGTCACCGCTTTTCGTGACTTCATAGCCCTCATGGACCAGTTCGAGTTCCACGAAACGTGCCAGCTTCTCTTCATCCTCAACTATCAATATGTGTGGTATCATAACTTGTTATATTCCTCTTTAACCTTGTCTGCAGCCTCGGAAGCCTTCTCGCACACATTATTCGCAAGCTTCATCTCGTCTTTTCCCTGGAAACTGTACCTGCATCCGAAGAACAATGCGATGACCATAAGGATAAGCGTTACATGCCATGTGAAGATGAGGATCAGGATGAACACCCATATTGGAATGTTAACGATGTTTTCATCATTTCTCTCGATAACAAAGTAGTTCTCACATGATTTGTGCCACAGTGCCTTTACCTTGTCGGTGAATGCGTTGCCTCGCTTTTTCTCTTCCTTCTTCTCCGGCTGATCCACAACGATCAGATCCGTTGCTTCGTTTTTGGTGCTGTAGCTTTCTGCCTTTGTTTCGGCTTTGCCCTGCTTCTCAAGAAGGATCATCGCATCCAAAAGATCTCCGTTTGCCTCTTCAAGAGCAGCCTTAGCCTCTTCAAACGTTACATTTGCTTTTTCCCTGAGTTTCTCAACCTTTTCAAAAGTATCCATTTTCTACCAACCTTTCTGTATCAATCGTTGTTTGTTGTGACCTTATGGTGCAGATGATACAGAATGATCATTAATACGTCTTTTAGCGAAGATTAAAAAATCATTAAACATCATTAACATCAGCTTCAATGATCGAAATATGAACGTCATCAAGCTGTTTTTTGTCAACAGAAGAAGGTGCTCCCATCATAACATCCATTGCCATCTTGTTCATCGGGAACGGAATGATCTCACGGATGCTCTCCTCTCCGGCTATGAGCATTACCATCCTGTCAACGCCGGGCGCGATACCCGCATGCGGAGGCGCACCGTAGCAGAATGCATTGTACATTGCCGGGAACTTGGCTTTGACATCTTCTTCTCCGAGTCCTACGAGCGAGAATGCCTTGACCATTATCTCGGGATCATGGTTCCTGACAGCTCCCGAAGACAGCTCAACGCCGTTGCAGACAAGGTCGTACTGGTACGCAAGTATTGAAAGCGGATCACTCTCACAAAGCGCCTTCATGCCTCCCTGCGGCATCGAGAACGGATTATGACAGAATTCAAGTTCTCCCGACTCCTCTCCGATCTCATACATCGGAAAATCAACTATCCAGCAGAATTCATAGCAATCCTTCTTCATATGTCCTTCGGAAGCGGCTCCGAGAAGCTTTCTCAGCACACCCGCAGTCTTAAGGGCATCCGACTTCTTTCCTGCACTAAGACCTACAAAGCATCCGTTCTTAAGTGCAAGCGTCTTTATGACCTCTTCTTTTTTATCCTGAAGGAATTTAGCGATCCCGCCGACGATCTCTCCGTTCTCATCTATCCTGAACCAGTATGACTTGTGTCCACTGATCACTTCGGTATCCGCGATGATCTTATCTATCACTTTTCTTGTTGCGCTAAAATCATCCACGACGATCGCCTCAACGGTCTGGCCTTCAAAAGGCTCAAAACCGATACCCTGCATCAGATCCGAAACATTCCTAAGAACCAGGTCTATTCGAAGATCCGGCTTGTCCGATCCGTATGTCTCCATCGCTTCGGTGTATGATATCCTCTTAAACGGCGCTGCCGAAGCATTGTGGTATATTCCGTATTTTGCGAATATCGGCGGAAGCACATCCTCCATTACAGCAAATACATCTTCCTGTCCCGCAAATGCCATCTCCATATCAAGCTGGTAGAATTCTCCCGGAGACCTGTCGGCTCTTGCGTCCTCGTCCCTGAAGCACGGAGCTATCTGGAAATATCTGTCAAACCCGCTCGTCATCAGTATCTGTTTGAACTGCTGCGGTGCCTGCGGAAGTGCATAAAACTTGCCGGGATGATTTCTTGAAGGTACAAGATAATCCCTTGCACCCTCCGGCGAAGAACATGTCAGTATCGGAGTCGTGATCTCGAGAAAATCATGGGCGATCATGCTGCTCCGAAGCTCTGCTACTATCCTGCTGCGAAGTACGATCTTTTCGCGTACCTCAGGATTACGAAGGTCAAGGTAGCGGTACTTCAGTCTTACGGCCTCGTCAGCCTCGCGCGATCTGTTTATCTCAAACGGAAGCTCGTTATATATACATTTGCCGAGCACCTCGATACTGTCCGGAACAACCTCGATATCGCCCGTGGGGATATTTTTGTTCTTGTTGGATCTCTCCCTTACGATACCCGTAACGGACAGGGTTGATTCATTGTTGATCCCTGCCAGACGGTTCATCATATCCTCGGTCTCGACAACGACCTGCGTAACTCCGTAGAAATCACGAAGGATCAGAAACCCGAGATTCTTGCTCACCTTTCTCATATTATCGTACCAGCCGACTATCGTTACAGTCTCACCTACGTTTTCGATACGAAGCTGGTTGCAGTTATGTGTTCTTGATTGTGTCATAAAAACCTCCTTATTTCTGCCTCCTATATGTCATCGGAAGGAACAGCAGCAGCATCGGGAACAGTTCCAGTCTTCCCGCAAGCATGTCAAACATTAGCACATACTTGGAAAAGGCGGAAAATGACGAATAATTCCCGCATGGTCCTACTATTTCAAGTCCCGGACCTATATTGTTGAATGTGGCTATGACCGCAGTTACAGTAGAAGTAAAATCCTTGCCATCAAGGGCTACGAGAAGAATGGAAGTTGCAAATATGGTCGTATACGTAAGGAAATAAACATTTATCCCTCTAAGCACCGTATGCTCTATCGGCTTTCCTTCGAACTTGAGTATCTTGACGCTCCTCGGATGGACAAAATGCTCCAATTCCTTCCGGATCGTCTTGAACCCGATCACGATACGGCTCACCTTCATTCCGCCGGCAGTGGAACCGGCACAGCCGCCTATGAACATGACAAGCAGCATCATGATCTTGGAAAAGTTCGGCCACTCGTTAAAATCGAATGTCGCAAAACCGGTAGTGGTCATGACCGATGCCACATTGAAAAAACTGTGCCTTATGACTTCACCGGCACTTCCGAAAACATTACGGATATTTATCAGAACGGCTATGACCGCGACCAGGTATATTCCCAGATATGACAGAACCTCTTCCGACCTGAATGCTTCTTTGAACTTTTTGGCGGCGATCAGGAAATATACATTAAAATTGGCACCGCAGATCATCATGAAAACTGTGATGATCCACTGCTGAAGCGGCGTATACGTAAAGCAGCCCGTATTCCTTGTTGCAAATCCACCCGTTCCGACGGTTCCGAATGAGATAACACAGGCCTCGTAGAGGTTCATTCCGGCAAAGAACAATATCACGATCTCGGAGAGTGTTATCGCTATATACAGCTGATACAGTATCTTGGCAGTTGTTTTTACCTTGGGAACAAACTTACCGACAGACGGACCCGGGCTTTCCGCTCTCATCAGATATATACTGTCACCCGCCGCCTCCGGAAGAATGGCAAGAACGAACACAAGTATTCCCATTCCCCCTACCCAGTGAGTAAAACTTCTCCAGAAAAGTATCCCTTTCGGAAGGCTCTCCACCTCTGTCAGTATACTGGCTCCGGTAGTGGTAAAACCAGAGATCGTCTCAAACAGGGCATCCGTAAATCCGACATTAGGTGCCTGGTACCAAAGGGGGATGGCTCCGAATATCGACATGAATACCCAGCTCATCGCGACCGCGGTTATCCCTTCGCGTGTAAAAAACGACATGTTCTTTGGATGTTTTCTGGAAAACAGATATCCGACGGCAAAAGTCAAAAGAGCGCATCCGGCAATAATGATCCAGGACTGTTCCCGATATATTATCGCCACAAGCGCGGGCAGTAACATAAGAAACGCTTCTATGCGCAGCACCCTGCCGACAAAATAAGCCACCATCTTCTTATTCATGCAAGAATATCCTCCAGATCATTGAGTCCGCGGCTTACACTGACTACCACGACCAGATCATCCCTCTCTATCGTGCTCTGGCCGCTGGGGATAATGACTTTCTTATCCCTTGTTATGCATGCAATGATCACATCAGGCTTAATAGACAGATCCATAAGCGGTTTGCCTACTATTGCGGATTCGTTCCTGACACGGAATTCAAGCGCCTCGGCTCTTCCCTGCGCTATCTTATACAGCGTCTCAACATTACTTCCCTTGCTGTTGTTGATAGCTCTTACAAATCTTACGATATTATCACTTGTGATGCTGTTCGGATTGATGATGCTCCCTATGTCGAGCCCCGCAATGACCTCCTCAAAAGTGATCCTGTTTATCTTGGTAAGAAGCTTTGCGTTACTCATACTTTTTTCATGCAGGGCCAGAAGTATGTTTTCCTCATCAATACCGGTAAAATTACCCACCGCATCAATAACTTCTATCCCCTCTTCTTCAAGCAACTTCTTATCCGTTCCGTCACCGTTGATGATCATGGCCTTGGGAAGCATATCAGACAGTTCCTGACATCTTGCAAAATCCTGCTCTATGATCTTAACGCTTATCTTGGTCTCTTCAAGCTTCTTGGCGACATAATAGCTCATCATACCGCCGCCTATAAGAATGATCGACTTAACGTTATTGGATATCTTGGCTCCGCTCGCCTTAAAGAAAGCAAGCGCTACCGAATGCGGCGCTATAAACGATACTATATCTCCTGCGACCAGATTAAAATCACCGTGAGGGATAAGCAGTTCTTCACCGCGCTCGACCGTACATATCAGCACTTTGCAATGAAGTTTTGACTCTATTTCCGACAACCTGATGCCGTCCAGCTCGGAACCTGCTGGGACGCTTATCCTGATCAGTTCCACCCTTCCTCTTGCGAACGTGTCTACCTTCATGGCAGAAGGGAACTTGATTATCCTAGCGATCTCCGTTGCTGCGGCAAGCTCGGGATTGATGACCATCGACAGGTTAAGTTCATCCCTGATATAGCGCATCTCGTTATAATACTCGGGATCACGGATCCTTGCGATCGTCCGGCAGTTACCTGCTTTTTTTGCGATAAGGCAGCACAGAAGGTTTAATTCATCGGAGTTGGTTGTGGCGATCATTATGTCCGAATCCTGTACTCCGGCCTCGCGCTGCGTCGATATACTGGCACCGTTTCCTTCCACGCCAAGAACATCGATCCTGTCGGCAAGATATTTGAGTTTCTCCCAATGCTTGTCGATTATCGTTATCTCATGGCCTTCCTGATTCAGATGCTCGGCCAGCGTCGATCCGACCTTTCCACACCCAACTATTATGATCTTCATTATCTACCTCACAAAAATTGAGAGTCGGAACATGAACTGTCCCGACTCTTTTAACCTATATCATCGCACGGATCAACTGATAGGTATCTCTGTGGAACCTATATCCTGGAATGTCGAATAATTGTCGTGCACTGTCAGCGTCAACGGACTTGTCTGATCCGAAAGTTTGAACGCATAGCAGCATTCAACCGACTGGCCTCCCGAAACCTGCATATCCTTGTTTGTGATCTCAGCAGGCGTATCCGCAAGATTGGTATCCTCCGGACAATCCGCTCCGTTCTGCTTGACGCTTGCAGGGAATACCGCGCTCATTGCAAGCGGTGTATCCGTCTTGTTCACAAATGTAAAGTACACAAGTGCAGCAGTCTCATTATCCGCATCCATTACGAGCTGTACCTTCGTACATGTAAGTGAAAAATCATTGCTCTCCACATTGACTCCGTTGGATGCACCGGCACTTTCCTGCGCCGTAGCTTCACTTCCTGTTGAACTGTCGCTATCTACTATCTTGGATTTAAGAACGAAGAACAAAACGAGCAGTGCTATGAATACGACGATCTCGACACCGAGTATTATAAAGCTTGTCGTATCGTTCTTCCTGCGTCTTGCTCCGCCACCGCTCCTTGGCCTAGCATGGCCGCCCGAAGGTTCCCTTCTCTGGGCAGGACGCTGGCTTCGTTCCCGAACCTCTTCATCCTGAAATTCAAAATCCAGATCTAAATCTCTTGGCATGATCAGACTCCTTTACTCCCTATTAATAAGTTGATAAAGCAAACACTTCATTATATTTTATTATCATTATGCCGAAAATTCAAGTAAAAATGCATTTTAAAGCCCGAAATGAAACTTTTATATTTTATTGCATAGGGAACGCGGACTACTCCCCCCTATAGGACTCATTATCCATAGGGGGCGCAGGATGAACCCCCCTGGCCCCCTAGAATACAAAATAACATATCGGGGTTAATTAAAGAAAAGGAGAACATAAAAATGAAAGTTCAGATCATCGGTGTCCAGAAAGGACAGTCAAGAAACGGAAGAGACTTCACTAATCTTTTCTTCCAGAAACCCTTTACAGATTACGAAACATCAAATGGATCATGTGTCGGTTTTAAGACTGATTCTGAGTTTACGTACATCAACTGTGATGGGATCAAGCCTGGTGATGAGTGTGAGTTGACTTATGAGCCTGGATACCAGGACAAAGCTACGTTGACCAACATTCAGATTATCTCTGCTGCTAAGAAGGGATGATCTTATGGCGATACTGATACTATTCATAATAGCATTCATTATCGTCATTACTCTCTACAAAAAAGGGATACTGCGGAAGGGTTCCCCCTCGGAGCGTGCTGTTTGTGACAAAACATCTGGTTCATACAACCTTTCCGCAGTTCCAAAAAGTTTCAGAGTTGAGTTTAAACTTTTTGAGGTTCGTCCGGATACATATAAAGATAAAGAAGTTAATGGACTTGAAGCAAAGAGTGACAAGATTCAGAACTATGTAGAGGAAATGATTGCTATGTACTCTCGCAGAGACGAGAGATTTACTGTAGATTTTGTAAACTTCAATTCATGTCTTGGTGTTGTGTTTAAGCACTGGTTTGAAGAGGAAAATGATGTATAACGGGAAGTTTACATTGAACGATATATGGATCATAGCCAGGGATTTTACATACTTTGGTTGGAAGAGGTTTAAACAACGTCTTTGGATCCTTTGGGTATTGATTTGGCATGGCTGATATTGGACAGACAAACACATATGATGCGGATGTAAGTTGGCATTTTCACGAGTCATATTATGCTTATGAGTTTAATTCTCCGGTATATAGGAGTACTGGAAAGAATACCGGTAATTGGTCTTATGTGAATTATGATTATCGCCCCACTGCTTATGTTTTTAGACGTGATGAGTTTGGTGATGATACATATGAACTTGTTAACGATTTCTCCGGACAGAACGGTTATACGTTATTTAATTTCGATGATGCCGTTATTGTAATTCATTCCGATTACTACGTTAGTTCTTCTATGAATGCTAATGTTGATGATCCTAATGTTTCTGTTGGATCAGAGTACATTTGTCCTTCTTATGTTTTAAATAACTACGTTAAGGACTGTAAACGTGGTACTAAGTCATGGCCTGGTGAAAACTATGTATGGGAGGTTGAAGAGGTTGCAGAACCTACTCCAGAACCTACTGTTGAACCAACACCTACTCCGGATCCCGGAGGAGACGATCCTGGTACAGAGGTCAACCCTGTTGATCCTGTTGATATTGATAGTATTGATGATGCGTCCGAGATTTTAAGAGAGATATATAAGCAAGATAGTCTTTACTATAAGGATGCGTTTGAACTTCAGCAAAATGCTTTTGATTTTCAAGTTGTTCATGTAAGTTTAATGTTTTGTTCAGTCTTTTTATGCGGGATTCTCGTAGGGTGTGCTTTTGCTCGTTCTCTATGGCATAAAATGAACGCAGGGTGATATATATGGAATTTGAGTCAATGATGGATATGTGTGCATATTATACTAGTTCGATCTTTGAATTGGTGATTATGGGCGTATTCTTCGGGTTTGCGGTAGTCACTGTGCTTTCCTTTCTTGCCTATGGCATTTTCAAGGGTGTGTCCTTGTTAAATGTAAAAAAGTAGCCGCGCTTTAAGCGTGAGCGGAAAGGAGAACGAAGATGAGCGAAGCTTTACAGACTGCTTACTCTACAGCTCTTACGACTGTACAGACAGATGTATCTTCGATGGTTGCTACGGCTCTTCCGATTGCTCTGTCAATCATGGGCCTCTTCCTTGCAATCCGTCTTGGTATATCTTTCTTCAAGAGCGTGGCTCACTAATCAAGTGACCGGAGTGCCTAGAGGATCCATGCACCACGTATGTGCTGCGTGGGTCCTCTTTTCATTAAAGGTATATGTTATGGATAATCTTGATAACATTTATATGATATATTCTGTTACTTTTTTGTTCGTTGTTTTGGTCTTGATTATAGGAGTGTGTTTATATGCTTAGAGCGGTTATATATTTTCTTTATTCATTGTTTCGGTTCCTTAATGCTACCTTATCTTTTTTTAAAAGGTGTTTGTCTTTATCTAAACGTACTTGGATCAAAATGTGAGGATGATTATGAATGCGATAATACTTGAAGGTGAACTTCTGGATCAGATAAATGGACTGCTCCGTAATTTTGGAACATTACTTGTTCGTACTGTTGGACTCTTACCGGACTCATTTATCAATGAGTATTTAACGGAAAACAGTTTTGACTTTCTGCAGTATTTGAACTGGTTTATACCTTTCTATGATTTTGCATTGATAACAACTGTTTGGTTAACGGCTATGGGGGCTTTATTTGCCGGGCGTGTTGCTTTAAGACTTGGAGATAAGGTTGCTCAGCTTTTGAAATAGTGGGGTTTGTTATGATTTATTTCTTTACGGGAAAACCTGGTAACGGAAAGTCACTACATATGGCGCAGATTATCGATCACGCACTCCGCCAGGGAAAAAATGTAATTGCTAACTTTGAGATTGACGAGAGATTTCTTTGGAATGAAAAGCATTCTGATAGATATGGTTGGTTCATTTATGAACCGAATAAATACTGGCTCAATAACGCATATAAGACTAAAACGGAAGGTTTTACTTATATTGATGGATTGTATAATTTTGCACGTTATTGTCATCGGAAAAATAAGAAAAGGCAGATACTCGAACATCAAACTATTATCGTGTTTGACGAGTGCCAGGAACTTTTTAACACAAGGACTTGGAATAGAAAAGATCGACTTGAATGGTGTACTTTTTTCAGACAACACCGGAAATTTGGGTATGATATTTATCTGATCTCCCAGGATGATAAGGTTATAGATAAACAGATCCGTAACATTCTTGAATATGAGATTGAGCATCGATGTGTGAATAACTATAAGTTGTTTGGTCGGATCCTGGGTTGGCTTGCCGGAGGTAAATTATTCGTTGCTATTACACGTTGGTATGCTCGTCATGGACATTCTGATAGTTTTATATCTTCTCAATACTTTATAGGTAGACAGAAGTATTATGATTTCTATAATTCGTATAAAGTGTTTTAGTGGGATATTTATTGGACTTGTTCTTATGTGAAGTTGTAAACACGTTATTTATGTATTATATCCCGCTGCCGGAGTCTCTGAGACTTTGTCGAAGAGCAACGGCACCGGGATCCGGATATATAAATATAAGGGTTTGTAACGATACTCGCGGTTTATCTTCCCTTTACGGTAGGGAGAGCGCGTTTAGCCTGCTGTGAGGGGTGAGGTTCCCTCACCCCTCAAGGCCCCCGAAGGGGTGCGCTCTGGGTTCCTGCCGTCAAGGGCGCGAGTTCCTAAGGGGTTAGTATTACCCCTTAGGAACTTCTGTATTTTGTATTTCTGGGATCGTAAATGTTGATTTTTAGGGGTTTATAAGCATTTTTACAGTTTGTATTTTCGTGTATTTTAACTGTATTTCCCGGAACTTCTGTATTTGTATTTGGTGGATAATGGGTAAATATGATCAAAGTCGTAAGTGGCTTCTTACGATTAACAATCCTATTGAGCATGAAATGTCTCACGATGAGATTAAGCGTGTTCTCAATGGTATAAAGAATATTGAATACTGGTGTCTCTGTGATGAGGTTGGTATCCAGGATCACACGTTACATACTCACGTGTTTATATACCGGCCCTCTCCTATAAAGTTTACTTACCTTAAAGAGAACTTTCCATCTGCTCACATTGATTACTGTCGCGGAACTTGTTTACAGAACCGCGATTACGTCCGGAAAGAAGGTAAGTATGCCGGGTCCTCTAAAGAGGATACCAACCTCAGGGATACTTTTGAAGAGTATGGTTCATGTCCGGAGGAAAAACAAGGACATAGAACTGATCTTGATACTCTATACAGTTTTATAAAGGATGGAATGTCTGATGTTGAGATTATGGAAGCTGATCCATCCTATATCAAGCACCTTGATAAGATTGATAAAGTTCGTCAATCCATTAAAGCGGAACAGTATAAAAACATATTCCGGGATATGACTGTTGAATACTGGTATGGTGTTACCGGGTCCGGTAAAACCCGTTCTGTTTTAGAGCGTTATGGTTATGAGAATGTTTATCGTGTATCCGATTATACACATCCTTTCGATTCGTATAAATGCCAGGATATATTGGTATTGGATGAGTTTCGATCGGATCTCAAAATCGGTCTTATGTTAAACCTTCTTGATGGATATCCTCTGGATCTTCCATGTAGGTATAATAACAAAGTTGCTTGTTTTACCAAGGTATATATTATTTCAAATGTTGGTTTGGATGCTCAATATTCAAACATTCAGCGTGAGCAAAAAGATACCTGGTTAGCATTTTGTCGTAGGATTCAATGCGTTAAGTTTTTTAATGAAGATGGTCTAAAGAAGTACGGCACTCCACATGACTTCTTATATGGCTTCAATGAAGTCAATAAAGACGATTTTGTACCTTTTAATTAAATAGTTGCGGTGTTATAATTTCTTTATCGGAAGGGGGTTCTTATCTATGGATAAAAAGACTATTATCATTATTGTTTGTATTATTTGTTTTACTCTTTTGATGATGGTTCTGATACCTTTATTTGGTGCCGTTTATTTAATCAATTCATTTGGTTTTTGATTTATTGGAAAGGAGTTAAACACCGGTTATCCGGTGTTTTTTTTGTTATGAAAAATAGGCGTTTTGTGTGTTTTTTCTTTTCTGTTGTTATTGGTATGTTAAGTATATATTTTTCATATCCCCAGGATGTTTATGCTTCTAATAATGGTGGTTATCAAAAGTGGGATTGGAGTCACCTTGATCCTGACTATTGGGGTAAAGGTAAAGGTATGGATGAATGTACTGAAGAACAGAAAGCATATCGTCGCAACCAAATCTGGTGGGGTCTTGGTTGGGATGTTTGTAGAGGTTTATTAAATGTTACTGGTGCTATTGCGTCTACTGCTCTTACTGGTGGAGCAGGTGCGGGTGCTGCGGGTGCCGCTTCTACTTCCGGACTTGGAACTGGTTTTCAAAATTGGCTTATTAGAAGTAAAGCTATTGCTGATGGTGAAACCACTTATTCTGAATATATGATACATGAGGCAGGTCTTGATTATCTTTGTAATACACAAGATCCTAAAGATCTTCCTACGTCTGGAGTTAATTTTACATATTCACCAAGTGTTATGAATAATTTTCAATCATATATTAAAGAGACTAATGAAAAGTCTACTGGTTATAAAACTCTTTATGTTGCTGATGTTGAATCTATTAATAAATTTGGTATAAATGATTATGCTTCGGCTACTGATGCTCAAATTGGAACTGCACAAATAAAGCAAAATTGGGTTAGGAGTAAGACTAAATATAATCATCCAGTTATTGATATAGCAAATGTTAATATATCATATACTCACGATAATGGTTCTTCTTACGGCCCTGCAAATTCTAAAGTTTATGCTTGGCTAGATGGTAATTGGGGTGATTATGCAGTCTATTGTACTGATAGATGTAATTTTCAATATTATAATGGTGATCCATGGAAGTATGGATATTGTTTTGGTATAAAAAAACTTAATGGTTCTAATATAACTTTACATTTAGCTGTTTATGATTCTCAAGATTGTAAAATGCGCGAGATTGGTGACATAGATATTGGAGGCTCATATTTGGTAAAAGGATGTTGTAATCAAATTCAATGTCATTTGGCTTTTGTTGCTGATGCTCCTTTTCATACTCCATACAATAATACTGCTAATAGATACTCTGACTGTGTGGGAATATTCTATAATACTAATAAAATGCTTGTATATAGTTCTATTCAGCAGTTAAATAATAGTATTTCATATGGAACTCCTATTCCTCCTATTATTCAATCTTCTGGATCCTCTGATACTATTTATGATAATTCTGTTACAATAAATGGTGATGAAATTAAGAATTATGATTATTCAACTGTTGTTTATAATATAGGTGATACTACTGGTATGTCACCGGAAGAGATGCAACAAATGATCGATAGCGTTCTTGCTGAAATGGGTGCTATTGGTGGTGATGTAAATGATATTAAAGAAAACACCGAGTTCCAGGTTTCCTGGCTTAAAAAAATATATGATAAACTCTGTGATGTCTATGACAAGATGGGTGGCGGTTTATCTCTTGGCCAAGTTTTTGAGTGGGAATGGTTACAAGTAAAACTTGATGCTATTATTGCTCTTCTTGGTATTCAAGTAGGAACCGAACTTGTCGATGATGTAACTGATGAGGTCGCTATCCTGGGTGATATAGGAACCGATATAGGTGAAGCTCTAACTATGAAGTTTCCTTTTTGTCTCCCCTGGGATATGATGTTGATCCTCAATGCATTAAAATCCGTTCCGGAGACTCCGGTTTTTGAGATACCGTTTAGTATTCCATCCTGGGGTGTAGATACAACCTTTACGTTGGATCTGTCTGATTTCCAGACTCTTTCAAATATTGCTAAATGGTTTTTCGATATCTTATATGGCTTTGCCATAACAAAACTTACATTGAAGATCCTGCAAGTACAGATTGTCGGAACCTCCGGTTGACACTTAACTTTCAACCTCAAAATCAACATAACAGTCTTTGCATATTACGTTTACTTCCTTCGTGGCTCGTATAATGCAGCCACAAGAAGGACATACGTACTTACGCATAGACTGTTTTGTTTTTGATTTTCCTTTTGAGGATATACTGTCCTCGCAGTTTCTTTTTAGCCTTACAGTCTTAAACTTCTTTTCTATAATGATCTTCTTGGTTTCTTCATTGATCTGGGTTTTACTCCATCCTATAACCGGGACCTGCGTTATTATAAGTCCATGTTTTTCTGCTGTTTCTTTAAAGTGTAGGTTATGATATCTACCTCCTCTTGATGTGTCTTGGATCCCGTTCATATGATTGTATAGGTGCGCCATCTCATGTAATAGGGTTCCGGTTATTTCTTCTATGGTTCTCTCTAACTGGTCTGCACTTATGTTTATCTCATAGTATCCGTTCTTATCATCCTGGTCGTTCCATGCTTTATAGCACGTAAACCATCCGTATGATCTTCCTCTGTGATCCGGAATAAGAGTTAATACCGGGTCCTCCAGTTTTCCATCATAGTATTTTTCATTCCAGAACTTGAACATATCTTCGATCCGTTTAAGTTCTGTTGATAACCTTGGCATGATAACCTCCTTGACAAGTTAACTTCAATACATGAGTTTTGTAAGTTAACTATCAATCCCTTCCATTGACAGTTACCCGTCAATCCATTATCCATTGATAGTTAACTTACAAAACTGGGGGTTTAACCTTTCAACCCCCAAAGGTGTCACAAAGGAGTTAGTGAGTAGCAGTCAAATCATGCTGATATATATCTCCGTTGATAAGGAAGTATGGATGATCCGATAATATATCCTCTGCGGATACTTCCGTTCTGTTCACTTCCTGGATCATCTTTGCGGTTTCCTTTGCGGTTTGATCCGAGTAGTCTACTACGATCACTTCATGCCTGCTTGAAGGGATGATTATAGCCTTATCTCCAAAGAGTGTTTTGATGATATCCTTAAACCTCTGTGTAAGGATCACCGAAGCACCATTGACCTTGGATTCGTTTGTTGCAACGTACATCCTCGGTAACATAGCATCGTCAACCGGTTCATCATCCTCATCATCATCCAACACACCGGGCATCATCTCATTTAACGTTTCATACATACTTTTTATTTCAACCGACTTCTCCAGATTCTTAACAGCTGTTTCATAAAGATCCGGAGCGTTTATTCCTGCTGATTTGATCAGAGGATTTGTTATCGTTATCGTTCCTTCATATCCGTTCTCAGTCTTGCATACCGGGATGTAGAAAAATACCACAAGATCAAGCATTCTGATATAATAGGTATCATTCCTATTCAACCTGTCCAGATTATCCTGGTGCGTCAACCTCGGCAGCACGTTCCCGTTGATGTACTCAGCGGTTACCCACTTATCAATGTTCATTGTCATGTCCTCCTTCATTGAACTGTTTGCGTGATACGCTTTCTGACAGAAAGTTGCATATTCTTCAACTGTGTCCTCTTCATGTCCTTCCAGATATACAGTCGGTGCTACTTTGTTTCCTTCCTTTTCAAGGCATATTCCCTTTAACAGTGCGTGCGGTTTTACAGTTATATGTACCCGCGCCCGGAACTCCTCTCCTCTTTCTTCCAAAACATCATTCAGCTCATCAATCATGTTAATATCCATGTTTTTTTCCTTTCTGCGCTTTTGCGCTTATAATCTGTTGTTAACTTCATAGTGCATTTCATCTGCTAATGATCTTAAGTATTCATCATCAGATAAACTTGGCGATAATTCATCGGATCCAAAAATATCTTCTTCGGCTTCCTCCATATCGATCCGTCTTTTTTCATCCTGCCATAACTCGCGATCTGTTTTATAAGCCATGCTCACACCCCCTTTCTTAAAAAGATATAACCCCGGGGATTGATCCCCGAGGTCATAACCTATATCCAGTCTTACTTGACTATGAAATTGTTGTTCAGAAAGATGATCTTTCCGGGAAGGTTGTCCAGGACCTCTTTGAAACTCATTTTCGGATCCTTTCTCTGCTTTTCGATAACCTTCAAGAGATAGTTACGGGGTCCAGGTCCTTCCGACCAGTCAAACTTGAAATCAACTTCTTCCGGTTCCGAGTCAAAATCAAAACTGAGAAGAACCTTATCAAGATCAACTCCTGAGATTTGCACAGTCTGTGCTTTTGAATCGATGGTTATGCTTTTAACTTCAATGTTCATACCCTACCTCCTTTGTGGGTGCTGGTGATTTGTGACGTGAGCCGGAGAAAACCGGAATGTAGGAAAATTGCAAGGGAATAGCAATCCGCGCAAGCGGAAAAAAAGTTTTTTTGTAAGACCCAAGGGAATGACCCACAAAAAAAGTTTTTTCCCGGAGGGTTGCCCCTTGCAATTTACCGGAATGGAGGTTAGGCTCGAAAGTCACAATCACCAAGCATAGCACCCACAAAGAAGGTCGTATAGGGTATGCACATTGAAGTTGTATAAAAGCATGTTCAACCATCAATTCAAAAAAAGCACGACTGGCAAACTCAGAAGAGTTGTTCTTGATAAGGTTCGGACCCGTCTAACTGTCCTTATCTAACGATAACTATACTTGCGTTCACTACGTTAGACTCGGAACCAGAAGAAGTAGCATACCAAAGACTATGGTCGGATGAACCTGGACCCAACACTACGTTTATCGATGGCGGGATCCGAAACTGTGTTTTGAAGAGGTCCTACCTTCCCACATCTTTCTAACAATTTCTATGTCAAGTAAGACTGTCATAACCTAAACGGGATCATCCCCGCGGGTTATATCTCGGCTCCCTGCTCAGAGGGTGCGCAGCATGGCTTAGAAAACAGTTCGCTTGCCTGCCATAAAGCCGATACAGATATTTGCTTCTTTCCTCGCAACTTAAACGGGTCGGGAGTGGCGCGTTTATCTGCTCTTATCCTTCTGCTTAAAGTTAACTTTCAAAATCTTCACTACCTTGTCTTTAACATGATCTTTTATAGAATAATCTCCTCGCCGGGCGCGGGGTTCCTTCGGATCCTTGTGATGATATGTGATAATGAATCCTTTGACAGTTAACTTTCAATCATCAATATTGATAGTTAACTTTCAAAACATTGACGGTTAACTCTTACTGATTATTGCTATGATCCATCAGCTCATGCTTCGGATCCATCTTCCAGGATTGATCTTGTAATAATGTTTTTGTTCAAAATAAACAATGTTCCCGGAACATAGTTTTGTTCAAGCTGCCGAGGGCACCCGTCCTTATGTTCTGCATTGGAGTCTTTATATCCCCTGCATTCATTGACAGTTAACTGAGGGCTTCCTCCATTAAAAAGGCATAAACGGGGTTGGCTATGAGATTGCACGTAAGGGATTTAATGTCAAGGGCGGGGAACCCGCAACGTGAAACCCTTGACATTAAAGAGTGTCGTGCATAATTGAAGTAGATATAGCCATAACATATAACCGGAGAGGAAGTGATAAACAAGGAAGTTTAGGGGGTTTTAGGGGGAACGCCTAGGAGAATGGGGAGACCGATACCTAGGATCGGTCGCGGGGAAAGACTTTTCCCCGATATAAGTATGTGGATAATGAGGATAAATATATGGATAATGAGAAAAAGCAAAAGAAAAAGCAATACAACTACATAACGGAACGTGATCGATATATCATCGAACATCTTTACAATAACAAGCATTATTCTATACGAAAAATAAGTATAGAACTTAATCGAGAATACTCTACTGTTTATCGTGAGATTCATAAAGGTCTTATCACACAAATGAGAACAGACCTAACTCTTTATACTACCTATAAAGCTGACTATGCTCATACAACCTCAAAAGAAAATCTTTCCAGAAGAGGACGTGAAATGAAATGTAAAAGAAACTCTGAATTTATTAAGTACCTTGAACATAAGATCATCAAGGAAAAATATAGTCCGTATTCGGCTCTTATAATGTATGAAAATGCTCCGGTATGCCTTAATACAGTCTACAACTACATCAACTCAAAAAACATAACCAGGATTCAAATAACGGACCTGCCATATAAACGTAAAAAGAAACCTAAACATCAATCCCGGTCAAAAGTATCCAAAACAAATACATTATGTAATTCAATAGATGATCGCCCTGAAGATGTCAATGATCGGTCCGCATTCGGACATTGGGAGATGGACTCGGTAGTCGGATCCAAAAATGGCGGTTCCGCTTTTCTTGTCTTTACTGAACGTCAAACAAGACTAGAACTTATCCGTAAGTTAAAAACCAAAAACATGGAAAACGTTGTAAGGGAAATAGATAGATTGGAGAAGCAATTAGGAAGAAAAGACTTCCGACTCGTCTTTAAATCCATCACTTCTGATAATGGAGTTGAGTTCCTGGATAACAAGGGTATTGAAAAGGACCGGACAACTTTATACTACTGTCACCCTTATAGATCATCGGAACGAGGATCGAACGAAAATCAGAATAAACTTATCCGGAGATTCTATCCAAAGGGTACATCACTTAATAAGGTATCTCCGGATGATATCATAAACCTCCAGGATTTCATCAATACATATCCCCGGGCATTATTTGCCGGAAAATCAAGTGTGGATCTGCTCGGAGAGGTTTCCGCAGCAGATCCAACATATGAACGAATTATTACGAAAATGTTAACAATTTGTTAAGTTATGCAATTATTATTGACATTTAGGTTTTAAAGCCCGAAAGCGACCACCGCATACTTTATTCCGTTACATTTGAAGCATGATGCACCTATGGACTGATACTTTTCCGTAAAAATAAGACCTCGTGATATCGGATCGTTCTTGATCATAAGGTCAACGACCTCTTCCGCCTTCTGATTGTTGATAGCCAGCATTTCCGCCTTAAAATGCTCCGGAGCAAGGCTGTAGAACGCAAGCCCGTTCGGTCTTGTATGAGAGTAATTGGCTGCTATCTCCCTTGTCCGTCTGTCCGCACATGTCGAAAGGCTTTTGTTCGATATAAGGGGACTGTACCCCAGATCGGTCCTTGCCTTGTTGATCGCTGTTATCATCTCGGTACCGAATGCACTGTCGCTCTCTCCGTTAATATAGATACAGCATTTACCGACATCAAATTCCTCGGGCGTGATATACGGAGTAGGCGTCGGCGTCGGAGTTGCATTGGGATCCTCCGTCGGAGACAGGGACGGATCCTCATCTGAAGATGATTTCGTCGGAAACTGATAGTCCGCATCATCAGGACTTTCCATTGAGGATATGGAAACGTCGTCATCTATTGTCGGAGATTCGGCGGGAGCCGTATCTGAAGTCTGCGTGGGAGCCGGTGTTGTCTGTTGCGGCTGTGTAGCAGCATCATTTACGGATGAGATAGCAGACCGGATGTAGTCTTCGTAATCATCCGCAGGTGCAGGCTCCGATGCGTCGGCATCAGCCCCGGTATCCGCTCCTTCCTCTGTCTTACTGTCGCAACCCGGTAATACAAGGCAGACAATAAGCAATATGCAAATTAAAAAAGACCATTTCTTTCTCATTCGTGTATATATGACCTAATCTATTTTAGTTTCCCGGGCATTAAAAATGTCATCAGCTTAAATACCGGATTCTCAAATCGCCTTTTGACCCTTACAAGTTCTTTTCTTATCTCAATGCCTTGCGGGCACTTGGTTTCACACTTTCCGCACTTGACGCACCGGGATGCCATGGATCTCTCATTCTTCATGGCAGTGCACATGTAATACTCTCTCAAGCCGTTGGAATAGCCGTCTATATGAGATGAATTAAATATCCTGAAGCACCCGGGTATATCAACTCCCATCGGACAGGGCATACAGTAACTGCATCCTGTGCATCTGATGTTTGCCTTTGATTCGATCTCGGATATAACCTTCTCGTACGTGCTCATTATATCGGGATTCAATGACCCGGGCTCCATATCGGCAGCTATCCGGATGTTCTCCCTGACCATCTCCATGGAATTCATACCCGACAGAACCGTAGTGACTTCCGGCTGGTTCCACAGCCATCTGAGTCCGAATTCCGCGGTCGACCATCCGGGAGTCGATGTCTTAATGATCTCCACTGCCTTTTTCGGAAGGGCATTTACCAGTCTTCCGCCTCTGAGCGGTTCCATGATGATGACAGGTATTCCCATAAAAGCAGCTTCTTTAAGTCCTCTTACCCCTGCCTGTGTATTTTCATCAAGGTAATTATACTGTATCTGTGCGAATTCCCAGTCATACTCATGAAGGAGCCGTATGAACATGTCGGATGAACCGTGAAAAGAGAACCCGATCCTTCTTATCTTCCCGGCGCTCTTCTTTTCTTCGAGCCACTTATCGATACCGCGCTCGCATAATGCTCTCCATGTCTTCACATCGGGAAGCATATGCATCAGATAATAATCGATATGATCGGTACGAAGCCGGGAGAGCTGTTCGTTAAAATGCTTTTCGGCATCCTCAACCGTCTTCATATAATAATGCGGCATCTTGCTCGCGATGTTTATCCTGTCACGAAGGCCGGTCTTCTCAAGTATCTTACCGAGTATCTCCTCGTTTCCCGGATACAGGAACGCAGTATCAAAATAATTGACACCGTTCTCAACCGCATACTTCAGTTCCCGCTCTATCTCGTCATGATCGAACCCGTTCCCCTTCTTGGGAAATCTCATGCACCCGAATCCGAGAGCGGACAGTCCGTCCTTATTATTATCCCCTCTGTATTTCATTACATGCTCCTGTGTAACAGTTCGTGTTCCCGTCCGGCTATCACGTCATTGTATACCTGTGTAAGGAATGGATTCTCACCCGTGTACCTTATAGTTGATAACTGATCCACCTGATAAATGCCGTCCATACGCGCACTTCTCGTGGTCGGGCCCATCGGAACAGGCTGTCCTCCTCCGAGGATACATCCGCGTCTGCATGCCATGACTTCCACAAAATCATACTTCACCTCTCCGGCCTTGATCCTGTCAAGAAGATCTGCGGCGTTCTTAAGTCCGTGAACGACAGCTATCTTAAGCTCCTTATCTCCGAGAGACACCGTTGCCTCCTTGAAGCCCTGCTTTCCTCTGATACCCGAATACTTGATATCCTCAAGAGTAATATGATCCTTATCCTCTGACAGATGCCGAAGGACTGCTTCTGTCACACCGCCGGTAATACCGAATATCGAAGCACCGCCCGAAGCCATCGAGAACGGCATATCGCACGCTTCGCTCTCAAGCGTTTCAAACTTGATACCTACCTGCTTGATCATACGGATTATCTCCTGCGTGGTTATTACAATATCGGTGTCCTGACGGCCGTCCGTATGATTATCGGGACGGAGTATCTCGGATTTCTTGGCTGTACACGGCATTATCGCCACTACGTATGTCTCTTTTCCTTCTTCGGCGTCAGCCTTCGCAAAGTACTCCTTTATTACCGGTGAGAGCATGCTCATCGGCGAACGGCATGTGGAGACGTTCGGAAGGAACTCGGGATACTTGTTCTCACAGAATTTGACCCATCCGGGACAGCATGATGTAAAGAGCGGCAGATTCTCGCCCTTTTTCAGTCTCTCGGCAAATTCCTTTGATTCCTCGACAACGGTAAGATCCGCACCGAAGTTCGTATCATATACTTCATCGAATCCCATGATGCGCAGTGCTTTGACAAGCTTGCCCATCGCATTTTCACCCCTGGGAAGGGAGAACTTGTCACCTATCGCTACTCTGACCGCGGGAGCTATCTGCGCAACTACACGCTTTTTCGGATCCTCGATCGCATCCCACACCTCGGTAACGTTTGTTCTTATCGAGATAGCGGCTGTAGGACAGACAACGGCGCATTGACCGCATCCGACACAGTCCGTATCGCACAGATCCTTTCCGAAAGCAGGTGTGATCTGCATCTTGGAGCCCCTGTGGGCAAAATCGATCGCCCCGATCCCCTGATTTTCCGAACATGTTCTCACGCAGTCACCGCATAGGATACATTTATTCGGATCTCTTACAATACAAACGGAGCTCATATCTATCGGGAGCTGTTCTTTCTTGTTTTCAAACCTGACGGAATGCACGCCTACACGATATGCAAGGCTCTGAAGTTCACACATCCCGTTCTTGGTACAGGTCGTACAGTCTCTGCAGTGTGTGGACAGAAGCAGCTCAATGATGAGCTTTCTGTACTGCTGGAGTTTCTTCGTATTCGTATGGATCACCATGTTCGGGCGCGGAACTTCCGAACAGGATGCAAACATCTTGCCGCGATCGTCCTCAACCATACACATCCTGCATGCACCGTAGATCGACAGATCCGAATGATAGCAGAATGTAGGAATGTCTATTCCGGCTTTCCTTATGAGGGAGAGGATGTTCTTCTCACCTTCTATCGGCACCTTGATGCCGTCTATTGTCATATAATCCATTCACAGGCCTCCTTAAGATCTGGTAACAGCGCCAAAAGGACAGTTGTCCGCACATGCACCGCATTTGATGCATTTGCTCGTATCTATCGTATACGGCGACTTCAATTCGCCCGTTATTGCCCCAACAGGACAGTTTCTCGCACACTTGCTGCAGCCCTTGCACTTCTCCGGCTCGATCCTGTAATTAAGGAGCGCCTTACAAGTACCGGTGCGGCATTTCTTATCCCTCACATGCTCAAGGTATTCCTCTCTGAACACCTTAAGGGTAGACAGTACCGGAAGTGCGGCTGATTTGCCGAGTCCGCACAGTGCAGTGTCCGTTATGGCCCGTCCGAGCTCCTCAAGAAGATCAAGCTGCTCCTCACGACCTCGCCCGGCTACTATATCCTCAAGTATCTCAAGCATACGCATCGTGCCTTCACGACACGGAACACATTTTCCGCAGCTCTCATTCTGGGTGAAGTTCATGAAGAATCTCGCGACCTCAACCATACATGTATCTTCGTCCATTATGACAAGGCCGCCCGATCCGATCATCGCGCCCTTTGCCTTAAGGGAGTCAAAATCAAGCGGTACATCAAGATCGGATGATATCAGACATCCTCCGGAAGGTCCTCCTATCTGGACCGCCTTAAACTCTTTGCCGCCCTTGATACCACCGCCGATATCATATACGATCTCCCGAAGTGTTGTTCCCATCGGGACTTCGATAAGGCCCGTATTGTTTATACTTCCGGTCACGGCAAAAGCCTTGGTACCGGGGCTCTTTTCGGTTCCGATGGAATGATACCAGTCGGAGCCTTTGATTATGATCATCGGGACATTCGCATATGTCTCAACATTATTAAGTACCGTAGGTTTACCGAACAGACCCTGTTCAACCGTACGCGGCGGCTTGGTCCTCGGCATTCCGCGTTCGCCCTCGATCGAAGCGGTAAGCGCACTTCCTTCTCCGCACACAAAAGCACCGGCGCCTTTGTTGATGTGAAGATGGAACGAAAATCCCGATCCCAATATGTCATCTCCGAGGAGTCCTGCTTCTTCTGCCTGTGCTATCGCGATCTTAAGCCTCGATACTGCAAGCGGATACTCCGCACGCACATAAATATATCCTTCAGAAGCGGCTACCGCATATGCGGCGATTATCATACCCTCTATCATCTTGTGAGGGTCGCCTTCCATAACGCTTCGGTCCATAAATGCGCCTGGATCGCCTTCGTCACCGTTACAGACGACATACCTTACGGTCTCCTCCTGGCGTGCCACCTGTTTCCATTTGTATCCGGTCTGGAAGCCTCCGCCCCCGCGGCCGCGAAGGTTGGAATCGTATATAACGTTTATGACTTCTTCAGGGGTCATTGTGAACAATGCCTTTTCAAGAGCCTTGTATCCGTCGAAGGCAAGCGCTTCTTCAATATGCTCGGCGCCTATATGACCGCAGTTCTTAAGAACGAGGCGCATCTGCTTCGCATAGAAAGGGATATCCTCCTGAGCCGGATAGGTAACCCCGTTCATAGTATACAGAAGCCTTTCCACGGGCTTGCCTGAAAGGACCGTAGTGTTGTATATCTCATCACAGTCCTCAGGTTTTACCTTGATATACAGAAAGTTATACGGCTCTATTCGAACGAGCGGACCCATTTCACAGAAGCCGTGACATCCGCTCTTTTGTACATCGGTATGTATGTCGGAGCAGGCGATACCGTCACCGAATTCGATCGAAGCATCCGGGTTATTGCCACACAGTTCGCAAAGCCTCTCATAGATCTTCTGGGAACCGCCGGCAAGACAGCCTGTACCCGCACATACGAGTATCCTGCATTTAATACCGGAAATGCGCTGTTCACATTTTTCTCTGATCTTGGCAAGATCATCAGCGGATCTTAACTTATTCATGCTTCACCCTCCTTGATCTTACTGATCACCTCAGACACTTTTTCGGGTGTCATGGCAGGATGCACTACATCATTTACTGTCATGACCGGAGCAAGTCCGCACGCACCGAGGCACGAAACGGTCTCGACCGTAAAGAGCATGTCATCGGTGGTATTCTTGCCTGCCGACAGCCCGAGTTCCTCCCTGAGCCTTTCGAGTATGAGCGATCCCTTTCTTACATGGCATGCCGTCCCGTCACAGACCTTGATGACATATTTTCCTTTCTGATCAAAAGAAAAATTCTCATAGAAAGTCGCAACGGAATAAGCCTTTGCTTCGGTAATCCCGATCTTTTCGGCAACGTAAGTAAGCAGTTCCGGCGGAATATAGCGGTATATACCCTGAATATCCTGCATTATCGGGATCAGAGACTCTTTTCCCTTGCCGTGGGCAGCTATGATCTCATCCGCCTTCTCGTAAAATGATCTGTCCAGCATATATCCTCCTGTAAATCTATTGTCCTCTTGTTTCAATGATCGGACTTTTGTTACCCTCCAGGTATTCACGGGTGATGGTAACTCGTCCGATATTATCATCTTTGGGTATCTCGTACATAATGTCAAGCATTATATCTTCTATGATAGAACGCAGTGCTCTTGCTCCTGTATCCTTTTCCTGGGCCTTCTTTGCGATCTCCAAAAGTGCATCGTCGGTAAATTCCAGATCAACCTCATCCATCGACAGGAGCTTCTGGTACTGCTTGATGATCGCGTTTTTCGGCTCTTTAAGTATATCAACGAGCATTTCATCGGTCAGGCCCTGCATCGTGCAGATTATAGGAAGTCTACCTACGAACTCGGGGATCATACCGAACTTCTTGACATCATCGACCGTTACTTCCGAAAGAATATCCTTGCGCTTGTCGAGGGAATCCTTAAGTTCGGCGTTAAATCCGATCGAAGTCTGCTTCCGCAGGCGCTGCTTTATTATCTCATCAAGATCGGGAAAGGCTCCGCCGCATATGAACAGTATATTGCGCGTATCCACGGTTGCGAGCGGGACCATCGCGTTTTTGGAATTGGCCCCTACCGGCACTTCAACCTCCGCTCCTTCAAGGAGCTTGAGCATGCCCTGTTGGACGCTCTCTCCCGAAACATCTCTTGAATGTGAGTTCTTCTTCTTGGCGATCTTATCGATCTCATCTATGAAAATGATACCGGTCTCGGCCTTTTCCACGTCATTGTCCGCCGCTGCAAGAAGCTTTGAAACGACGCTTTCTATATCATCTCCTATATATCCGGCTTCGGTAAGGCTTGTAGCATCCGTGATCGCAAGAGGAACATCGAGAAGCTTTGCCAGCGTGCGTACCAGATATGTTTTGCCGCACCCTGTAGGCCCGATCAGCAGGACGTTTGATTTTTCGATCTCAACATCCCTGAGTTTTTCTTCAAAATCCTCCGGCTTCATTCCCTCGGAAGCCACACGCTTGTAATGGTTGTAAACAGCAACGGCCATAACCTTCTTGGCCTGCTCCTGCCCTACAACATACTCATCAAGAAGCTCTTTGATCCTGTGCGGCATCGGGATATCTCTGATGTCTATCTCAGGCGGCTTTTTTTCTTCTTTCTTCTTTTTCTGCGCGGGATTTGCGCCGAACATCATGTTCTGAAGATCGGCCATGCTAAGGAAACCGACGTTCGGAAGACCGAATCCTCCGGCAAAACGCACCTTGGAAGGATCGCCTTCGGATCCCTTTTTTTCGGGTTCATCATTTCCCGGTTCCGTGTTTCCGGGCTCCTCCGGCTTGGGTTCTGCCACGACTTTCTCGATATTATCGGAGTTTGCTGTATAGCCCGAGAGTCTTTCAGCCATCCTGAGCGTATTCTCAAGGCAATGATGGCACACCTTCAGTCCGCCTGTGATCGTCACAAGGTCACCGCAATCTTCCCTGTTTTTTCCGCAAAGGGAACAATACTCCCTGATATCGCTCATATCGTCAGCTCCAGTGTTTGTAAAAATATATCTTGCTGTTCGTGCACCGCAGTATCTGTCTTTTGGTAAGCTTTTTATAGTTCCTGCCGAGCTTGTATCCCACCAGCCTGTACGCACAGGTTATGCCAAACGGGATGATGGTAAGCGCTCTCTTCTCTTTTTTGAAAAACCGGAAGGCCTCCTTAACATATGTCTTTCCCTCCGATTCGGACGAGACATCCTCAAACACTTCGGGATGCATCGCCTGGGACACGGCAAGATCGAAATTCCGGTGAAACTGCTGGCTGTTCGTATAGTTATGGGAATGGTATACCGCCGCATCAGCCGCATAAGCGATACACCAGCCGTTTTCAATGAGCTTATGCGCGAATACCATATCCTCGTTGAAGATCATGTCCTTCGGAAATCTGCCAAGTGCCTCGAATACGTCTCTTCTGTACATCGCACAGGCATTCGAGCAAAAATACGTCTTGATCCCGAGTCTTTCCTTATCCGCTGCGGATTTAACACAGGACTCTTCGGGATAATTAAAACTCCTCGAAAATCGTTCCGAAAGCGATGCATCCTCATTCGGAAGCTGTCTTGCGTATACTGCCGCAACACGCTCGTCTTCAAATTTTGCGAGCATATTCTCAATAAGCTTTTCATCCGCTGGGCATGCGTCCATTGTCATGAACAGAAGATAATCCGCAGTGCTCCCCTTTGCCCCCTCGTTTCTCGTACCGCCATGGTCGAATTCCCGCAGCGATATGTTCCTTACTTCGAACAGTTTGCCGTAATTATCGTATTTCCGCCCACGGAGCAGATTGGCGAGGTACTTTTGCTCGGTGTTTATGAGCACTATCCTGCCCGGGGTGATACTCTGCTGCCGGAGTTTCTGCACGATCGTAAGAAGCTTTTCGTCCGGCTTATATGTGGGGATTATCACGTCTATAGTCTTAGTAAGCATTTTTGTTTATGAATCCTCTGAAGATCGTAAGGAACAGGATCTTAATGTCGAACTCGAGCGTCCAGTTCTCGATGTAATAAAGATCATGCTCTATACGCTTTTCTATCGAGGTATCTCCGCGAAGACCGTTGATCTGGGCCCATCCGGTCAGTCCCGGACGCACCTGGTGCTTGATCATGTATCGCGGTATCTCCTCCCTGAATTTTTCAACAAACTGCGGTCTTTCGGGTCTCGGGCCAACGAGTGACATCTGTCCGACAAGGATGTTAAACAGCTGGGGAAGTTCATCAAGGCTTGTACGGCGCAGGAATTTCCCTATCCCGGTGACTCTCGGATCGTCCTTGGTCGTCCAGCCCTTTGCCTCCTCCGTTTCGCTCTGCTCGATCATTGTCCTGAATTTATACATCTGGAACGGTTTGTTATGAAGCCCTACACGCTCCTGCGCAAAGATCACGGGCCCCTTGCTCGTTGTCTTTATGAGTATCGCCGATATGATCATTATCGGAGAAGCGATAAGTATGCCGATAACGGAACCTACTATATCGACCAGCCGTTTTACCACGCTGTTTATTGTGTTATTGAGCGGCACATATCGTATGTTTATTACCGGAAGTCCCTGAATATCCTCGGTGTAAGGACGGTCCGGTATGATACCGTTATAATCCGGAATGAACTTCGTATGCACACCTGATTTTTCACAGAGATTGACGATCTCCTTAAGCCTTCCGTACTGTCCGAGCGGAAGGGTTATCGCTATCTCGTCAAGCTTGTTCTCCGGAAGGATAAGAGGAAGATTGTCTATCGTCCCGAGTACTTTGATACCTTTGTACTCCGTACCTCTTTCGGTGTTGTCATCAAGTATTCCCCTGACGACATATCCCCACTGTGGATTAAGTAGAAGCCTGTTGATATAACTCTGAGCGGATCCGGAATAGCCGATCAGGAGCACGTACTTCAGATTATATCCGTTCTTCCACCAGAACATCATAAGAGCTCTCATCATGTTCCGTACTGCGGTTTCGATACAGATGCATACTCCCCAGAAAATGAATATCATCTGTCTTGAAAAATCAGGCTGATTGATAAGATACAGCGCCATCATGAACAAAAGCGCACCGACCGTGTTGGCCTTTATAACGTTGATAAGCTCCCTTTTCCTGCCCGACGCGCGTCTCGTATTGTAAAGATCCATCTTGGAATACAGGATCAGATATCCGGGTACGAGAAAATAGAGCGCAGTCATATAGGTCTGCATCGGCAGACCCTCGTCGTAAAGAAGCAACCCGCTCTCAAACTTCAGAAAATACGCAAAAAGATAGCTTGCAGCTATGACAAACGCATCTATCACCAGTGTAAGGCGGTTAATTAGTCGCTGATTATCCTTGATCATGATCTTACGCAGCGCTCCCCTTCATGGTCATCCAAATATCCGCCTGAACATGTTGGCCCACAGTTCAAGCTGGATACGACAGTAATTCTTCACAAATCTCGCATCATACGGATATTTCCGGCCGGCAACGCACATCAGATACCCGCGTTTCATACCGGACAGATACTCGCGTCCGTATCCTTTGAATATAAAATACAGTGCCTTTGTTCCGAATCCGATAAGAAAAAAGGGCAGATTTATAAGTATCTGCAATGTCGGCATGTTCTTGTATATGACATACCAGCTGTTTCTTGCGGCAAGCCTTACCTTGAACGGGTTATATCTCGAACCCGTTGTTGCACTTCCGGCATGATAAACAACCGCTTTCGGAGTGTATCGGTTTACATAACCCATGATCCTCGCTCTGTATCCGACATCAACGTCCTCCAGATACGAGAAATGAAGCTCATCAAAGTATCCGATCTGCTCAAAAAGGTCTTTTCTGTATATGGCCGCTCCCGCACATGCAGAAAACACGACCGATTCCCTGTCGTATCTGTCCGTTTTCATGTCTTTTCCGAGCGAAAAAGCCCATCCGAGCGCGCAATACAGATCTCCCGCCGAATCTATCCTGTCGGGAGCGTTCATCTGGATCATCCTCGATGCAACCGAAAACGTATCCGGATGTGCATCGATCACCTTATACAGCTCTTCCACAAATGTCGGCTCGCACCTTGTATCGTTATTAAGAAGTATCAGATATTTTGTCGCAGTGGCAGCGATCCCCTCGTTGACCGCACGACAAAACCCGAAATTCTGCGGCAGCGCTATAAGCCTTACATTCTCGTGCTTTTTGACGGCTTCGAGCGACCCGTCCGTTGATGCATTATCAACAACTATCACATCCGCTTCCATCGTCTGTTTGCCAAGGCTCTCCAGGCAATCATCTATATACTCTATGCCGTTGTAATTCGGTATGATTACTGTTACTTCTCTCATTTCTTCTTTCTTCGGAACACCGCCCGTGGATAGTAATACACGTAATAACCCTGCCGAAGCTTAATATCCGGATCGTATTGTAAAACGGCGTCCTTCCGGACTACCATGCAGTCGGGTGACGCGGCTCCTGTCAGCCTGTCCAGATCCGCCCTGTGCATATATCCCGAAAAATGCCGTCCCAGACCGGAAAAACTTGCGATCTTATTTCCCCTGTCATCAATGTCATACCCTGCACTCTCAACTTTGTTATCCGTTCCGATTATCTTGCCGGTAACGACCCCGACAAACGGCAGCTGCATGACATTTATCATCTTCTCTGTGTTTTGCGGATCAAGCGGCGCCAGATCCGGCGATATCTTTATCAGGAAGGCATCCCTTCCGCCTTCAAACCTGTCATACTCCAGTTCGAAAAAACCCATATGCGGAGAATCCTTAACCTTTGCCCTGATGCCGCATCGGTTCAGATAGTCCTCAACCGCTCTTTTCCCTGCGTCATAGGCATACAGTTTGGATGAAGGATCCTGCGCCGTCGATCCCTTAAGGCTCCTCCAGTGATACAGCACTTTCGGGATATGGATTATCTCCTCCCTGTCGAGGTCCTTTGTGCACCGCAGTACAAGGTCGTGATCCTGAGCGCCGTCATATTCGGACCTGAATCCGCCAACGCTTCGCACAAGAGCCGTATCCGCAACGAAGAAATGGCAGATGTAGTTATTCGTGCACAGCAGTACCGGATCAAAATCAGGCTTGCGGTTTACGTCAAAATAACTGCTCCCGTCTTCGCTCACCTTGTCTTCATCGGTATATACGACCTTGATATCTCTGTTCTCTATGGCACTCATTATATCAAAAAGTGCCGTTTTTTCCAAAATATCGTCATGATCAAGGAGCGCGATATAGTCAGCGGACGCTTCGGCGAGCGCAACGTTCGTATTCGCCGATATCCCTTTATTCTCTTTTACTCTGATATAGCGTATCTTTGCGGACAGGCCCGCATCGTCCGCCTTATGGTCCGCAATGAGATCGTTTACAACGTCCTGCCTCGATCCGTCGGCACTTGCATCCGCTATTATCAGTTCCCAGTTTCCGTATGTCTGCCCGGCCACACTGTCAAGCGTCAGCCGCAGAAGCCGCGGATCGGTCTCGTAGACCGGCACGAGTATGCTGAAACTGCGCGGGTTGGCAAACCTGTGCTCTCTCTGGGCACGGAGAGTCTCCTCATCCGCCGTAATGACCGTATATGATCTTTCACTTCTGTCTACAGCCAGGCGTTCGAGCGATTTATACAGGGTCCTTCGGAATCCGTTTCTCGAAAAATACCCGATCGCCCTTTTAATGTAGTATCTTTTCGAACTCATTAAGTTCCTCCGGCGTTCCGAGCACATGAACGCTTGCAGGATCTACAAGACAGATCCGTACCTTCATTCCCTGCATGATCATATGGTTATAAAGGGGGGCTACGTATTTCTCACCCTTTTCCATATTGGCGCCGTCACCGTAGTACTGCTCATACATCCGCTCATACAATGCGCATGTGGCAAAATAATATGCTCCGAGGGTGCAGTTATCGCTGATCCGCTCTTTTTCCCTTACTTCCACAGCATTTCCGGCCTCATCGAGCGCCACAAAGCTCCAGTGATCACCCGGTGCATGAAAGCACGGTATAAATCCGTCTCCAATAATATCACCGGTCTTAAGCTGTCCCGCTTCCACATATGTGTCGATATTGTATATCATAAGCGGCTCGTCCTTCTTCCAGTAAGGTGCAGCCAGCATAGCCGTCGTAGCCTGTCCGTCCGTCATGTGATCAAGCTCGATCACACGGACCCTGTCTTCCTTATGGCCGGTGCGTCTCCACTCGTTTCTTATGAAATCCGATGCATCATCCTCGGCTCTTACGATAAAATAGTAGTCGTTATCATCCGAGTAATACCCCTCGAGGCTTTCCATAGACCACGCAAACAATGACCTGCTGCGTACTTCTATCTCATACTTCGGCACTGTATATCCGGCTTTTTTAAATCTTGTGCCGAGTCCCGCCATTGTAATCACTATCTGCATCGGTCTCTCCTTACGATCTCGTCAAGTTCTTGTACGCTCTTTGTCAGAAACTCGCTCGGACGGACCGTCCTGTCATCAACGTAAAAGCCGTGATGCCCGGGCCAGGGCTTGCCGTATATGATCTCGTCGTACGGTATCTCCCACTTATCAAGCCAGTTAAGAAGCACCTTTGCGGTATTTGCATTGATCAGGCCGATATTTCCGTTATATGAGTTCATGTTCCTGCTCGTCAGAAGAACTATCTTGGCACCGCCTTCCTTATACTCCCTGATCTTTTCAACCATCTCTTTATACGGCACGATATCCTCATATCTCTCATCGTCCCTTTTTATCGGGCACAGCGTCCCGTCCACATCAAATACAAATGTCAGATCCTCGTACATTTTCAGTTCTCCAGACTGTCAAGTATAGCTATCGCGTTAAGTATGAATCCGAAAACCTTTTTGGGCCTGTCCATATGAAGCGGAAGCATCGACAGGAACAGTGAAGCCTCATACAGTCTTACAATCCTGAAATCAATACCGGCCTCGTCAAGGTTTTCCCTGAATATTTCGACATAATGCCTGTTGTCGGCATCAACCTTTACCTTTGCACCCATATTTTCGTCTATGCTGATATCATACAGATCGCTGTTGAAGTAATCATAATGACCGCAGATGCTGTGTGACAGCTTCGCCAGGTCATAGAACGGATCCATATACAGCTCATCTTCCGTCATGGCGCCCTTAGGGTCGATAAGGATCATGAACGAATCGGGATTCGAGTACAGTATATTGGAAAAACACAGGTCTCCGTGGCTTACGGTCTTAACACGTTCGAATACTATCCCGCTTCTGACCTTCTCATACGTGCTTTCGTATCTTTTTGCTATCTCATCTATATCATTGTAGGCGGAGCAGCTCCTGACAAGGCCAAGGAGCTTTTCATATCCGTCTGTCTCCTTAAGCATGGCAAGACGGTCGTATATCTTCGTGATATAGAGTCTTTTCGCTTCGGCCTCGTATTCGCTCTGTGAAACGGTCTCGGATCTGCGATCTGATATATACCTGAACAGGAGCTTCAATATACCGCCAAACTCCTCATATGATATCGATCCGTGCACGTATCTGATGGCAAGGTCGGTCATATGATAACGCTGCATGCGGTAACTTGCCCTGCCGTCTTTTTCCTCATAATCGAACGGTCGCACGAACCACTGCTTCATGTTGTCGGGAAGAAGGGAATAAAACGTATATTCAGCCTTGATCTTCTCCGTTTTATCGGAAGATTTGATGACCGTTATATCGTCCCCGGTAAGAGAATTGAAGAACCTTGCATCAAATCCACCGGTTATGAACGATCTGAAGTTTCCGACATCCGACAGATCCGTAAAAGCATCACTTACGATCTCGGTATATTTCTCAAGGTCCCCGGCGGAAGCATTATAGAATTCCTTTTCATCCTTAAAGATAACGCATGCTATTCTGTTGTGGTGTGTTATTTTATAGTTCTCATGCGCATAGCCCGCTTTGTATACAATCGTCTCCAAATCCTTTATTTTAGTGATCCCGAAGTCTGAGAAGTATAGGATAACAGGTGTATCTTTAATCTCGGTCATCTCTTTTGAGCCCGCCGGATAGAATCCCGCCACTTCCGGCATGTCATTGAATGCGGCCGCTATACGCTCGCGGAGAGTCTTTCTCTTGTATATCGTCTCTCCGAAGCTTTTATTGCCCGTTATGGCAGCGATCTCGCGCCCCGGCCTTCTAGTATCATCATAGATAACCGTAACCTGTCTTGTCATTTTAAACCATTTCCTTTTTGAATGCTTTACTCAGAGCGGCGCTTATATGCCAGATACCTGACTGTGAATACAAGTGTGGCCGCTGCGACCACAATGACCGAGAATATCGTGTACAGATATTTCGTTTCATAACTGCTCCCCGATACGATGGATTCGATGTATACACCGAAGTCGGACACCGAAAAAGGCTTCCCAAGCAGTCTCGTAAAAGCTCCCAGGACAGCGATCTCAAGCATCCATGCTGCAAGCGAGAATAAAAGCAGTATCCCGTATCTTCCGGTCACGAGCATCTTAACATACTCATACCATATGTTTATCTTCTCCAGCGCGGCAAGCGCCATCATCGACCTTTTTGAATCTCTTGACGTTATTATGTATCTGTTCAAAAACTCATAGGACGGCGGGAACACATGGTATGCAGCCAGCACGGCTATCTCAAACACGAACAGCATGATCGTCGGTACCGTAACGGTTCCCGAAATGAGAAGCTGATATGGCATGAGTATGAGTACAAGTGCCAGCGTATCAAAGAACCTGTCCACAAGGACCGAAAAGAATCCTGTCGTAAATCCCCCGGATATTCTTGAAAATACCGCGATCCTGTATATCTCTCCAAGCTTATACGGTACGATCAGATTAACAAGGGTCGTCCTCAGATATGCCGGAACAAATCTGTCGAACGAGATCTTCTGCTCCAGCACTATCAGGTACATTCTCATCAGCTTTATCACATGGACCGCCACAAATCCGATAAGGATCCCGGCGCCGATCAGTATCTTCATACTACATCCGCCTCATATGCCGCGACATTCTTTTCCCTGTAATCCGATGTTATCACGGAAGGATCCAGGTAGTAATCCCTGAGCATCTTCAGTACCTTTGCAGCCTGTCGGAACATCTTGACGTTAGATACCTGATCCTCTTCCCTCCAGCTTATCGGATAGAACTTTATATCGTGTCCGTAGTACTCGCTTGCCAGGATCATCGTATAATTAAAAGTCAGATCATCCGGGAATTTCTCATAAAATCCGTTCTTTAACATCCTGACACTGTACATGTTAAGACCGGATCCGAGGTCGAATATCCTTTTTCTCGTTACAAAAGCGAACAAAAGATCGTATACGTTGTTCCCTATCGTCCTTATAGCCGAATATCCTTTTAGCTTCGAGCCCCTCATGAACCTGGCCCCGAGTATACAGTCATGCTTTCTGTAATACCCCTTTGCGAGCATCGGGATAAAATCGGAAATATCGCCCTGGTCATCCCCGTGAAGGACTATCACATAGTCATAACCATGCTCTATGGCGTACTTGAACGCTACCTTATGAGAGCCGCCGAGGCCGTAATTATCACGGTTCCTAAGAAGCGTTATCGGCATGCTCGCGTGCGCATGCATATAATCGAGGACGGCAGCCTCTGTTGCGTCCGTGCTCCGGTTATTGACAACTATGATCTTGTTTATAAAAGCCATCTCGGCAGGGCCGAGCTGCTCAAGCACCCGGACAACCTGCTTTTCGCAATTATAAGCCGGTATGAACAGCAATATCTTCTCGTTCTGCATGATCTGCCTCACTTTCTGCATCCTGTGCTAATAAGCTGCGTTTATATCAAGATCCGTAATATCTATACGTTCCTCAAGTTCCTGTGAGCCGGGCTCCACACCGTCGGGAATTATATCTTTTCCTTCCCTGTAGTCATACACGATCATCTCTTCCTTATGTTCGGTGTAGTATGCCACCGCTCTGGCGGCATCTATCCCGACCATGTTGAGTACATGCTGGTTATAATGGTACTGGTCCTTCATGTATTCCGTACTGACTTTCGTCAATATCGTAGTCGCAACCGCATAATACCCGCTCTCCGCGCATATCTTCTTCTGCATGTCTATGATCTTGACAAAAATGTCCCTGTAATCGATCGTCCTGCCAGGCATAATGATAAACACCTTCTGCAGCCCGCCTATGAACAGCGGTCTCATGATATCATCGAGTGCAGTCCTGTATACTTCCGGATCGGTTCCCAGGATGGCATCCGATTCACCGTGCAGCCACAGCGCATACAGATGCCCGATGGTATATCCGTTGTCCTTCAGCCACTTTACCGTTGTATTGAACCTCCCGCTGACATCATCGATAACGCCCTGCGTCTTCCATGTGTTCATATCGGTGGCACCCATCGATACCGATACGGCAATGACCCGCCTTCCGGTCCTCCTGTGATACTCATTCACAAACGCGGAGACGAGTGAACCCTTCTTTGCTCCGGGGTATTCATGCAGCCCCGTAGGATTGTTTTCATTTATACCAAAAGGCTCTGTTATCGGATAGAGCTTCGTCGGATCCGAAACAGCCCGAAACTCCATACCCGCGTCTTCGGATACCTGCGGAGCAGCGGATGCATCCCCGCCGGCGCCGGACATATTGGACTGTCCCATAAAGAATATCAGGTCTATATCCTTCTCGTCAGTGTTTTCTTCTTCCTCGGGTTCCGTCGTTATAATAAGGTCATTTTCCGTATCTGCCGGTTTCACATCTCCGGAAAATGTATCTCCGAGCCCGTCCGTTCCATCATCTGTACCATCCGGCTCTTTGGGTTCTGCTGTAGGTACTGCTTCAGTCTCCGGCGCGGTCGTACTCTCGGGTTCCGGTGTCTTTGTATTTTTATATGAGCATCCGGTCAGCAACAGCGCAAGCATCGCGATCGCAGCCACTGCCATTATCGTTTTTTTCACAATATCGTCCTCACGTCGATTCAGCGCTTTTCAAGCGTCAGTTTTCTCGAGATAAAATTATATACCATCACAACGCCCGTTGCGAACATCTTAACAAAAGCCGTAACATATGAAGGATACGTAGCCACAATATCAGGCATCAATTTGTCACACACTATGACTCCGAAATACAGGATCAGTTCATTGATCCCAAGTCCTATGAGCGACAGAAGCACAAAAATCGCAAATTCCTTCTTTCTGTCAAGATCGTCCCTTCTTTCAAATACGAACTTCATGCTCATCAGATAGTTGAAAACAAGGGATATGCAAAATCCGAACAAGCCCCCTACGGTCGCGGACATCGCCACGTCCATTCCGAACTTTCGGCATATAGCGGAAACGATCAGTGTGATAACAAAATCTATGACAAACGAAAGGCCCCCGACCACTCCGAATTTGAGTATCTGGGCAAAGAGTGCTTTTCGTTTTTCTTCTTTTGTCACTGTTTCTTCATTCATTTTTCTTATCCTTTATCATTTTGATACCGATCCATGTAAGTACCGCTGTAAATCCGTAATATATGATACCGGCCCCTATGAGCGACGCCCTGTTCTCGGAAAAAGCCCTTAGTCCGAAATATATCACGGCTATGAGCACCGCATACCATGATATCAGGAGCACTCTGAATCTGTCTTTGCAGTCTTTCGTAAAATCATCACAAAACAGCATCGATACAGCCGACAGGACAAAAAAATCATAAGTCCTGTGGTAGGTCAGTATAAGAGACCACATAACAAGTATCGGAAACAGTATATATTCCCGCTGCTGCGGCATATATACAGTCATAACGGTAAGTCCGATCCCTATCAGGAATGCAGCGGCCAATGCCAAAGGTCCGCCGATCAGCACTCCGAGGTCGATCCCTCCCTCCGAAACAAGCGCGGATGCAACCGAAAGAGGCGCTGTCAGCATGTACATAAAGCTTTTTCCAAGCCATAGAGCCGCCGCGGCTGTCAGAACAACATGGCCGGCCACCGAGATCACAAGTTCCCTATATCTTCTCTTATACACAAAATACAGGGCCAGCGGTGCTGTAAGCGTGTATTTGAAATATGAGACGAACAGACATAACGATATCAGGATAACCGTACCTGCCGACCTCGTCCGGCTCCTTTTTTCGATGAACACCGCAAGCAGAAAAAAGAACAGCGCAAACAGCGTATGCTGGCCTACCCCGAGCTGGTTCCTGTACGGAGTTCCCGCAAGCATCAGGAGCATTGTACACACATACTCGAACGTTCCTGTTTTTTCAAGGAACGTTCGTCTTAGCAGGAATATGATCCCCGCCGAAAATATCAGATTGCACACCAGCCACACAATACGGGCTGTCGCAGGTTCAAACACCGTCATCGGCGCCAGGAGGAACAGCAGTGACGGAAACTGATTCGCCTCCATCTTCTGCGTAAGTCCCCTGTCCGTGAACATTTTGTAAAAAGCCGCAAGAGGCGGATATTCGGAAACCTTACCGGTATCTTTTGACAGTTCATAAGGGTCGAGGCGCATACACAGCGCTTTTGCAGCATCCCACTGAAAATCCTGCGAGAACAAAAGTGCGTTCTGTGCTCCCCGGAATACGGAAACTGCCGCAAGAACTGCCAGCACGATGATTATCGCCGCTCTTACGATCCTGTTTTCATACAGCTTTGACAAAAGCGGCATTCTTATCCTTCCAGCGCGGAAACCACCGCATTTTTGAAGCTTTCAAGCTTTGATCTGGCATCATCAAGATCCTTACCCTTAATTCCCATATAGAATTTGATCTTGGGTTCGGTTCCCGAAGGTCTTGCGCAGCACCAGCTGTCGTTTTCTATCTCAAAATACAGTACGTTCGAGTTAGGAAGACCTGTGGATGTTACTTCCCCTGTCGCCAGATCCTTAACGGTATCCTTTGCGTAGTCTCTGAACTTAAGTACCTTCAGTCCGTCAAACTCACGGGGCGGATCGTTACGGAGCCTGTCCATCATATCCCTGATCTGCTGTGCTCCGTCTATACCCTTAAGTGTTATCGTATGGATGCCCTCCATATAGAATCCGTACTGTCTGTATATCTTCTGCATCTGATCCCACACAGTGATACCGTTATGCTTGCACCATGCTGCGACCTCACACAGGCACATTACGGCAACTACCGCATCCTTATCTCTTGCATGCGTTCCGGCAAGACATCCGTAGCTTTCCTCAAGACCGAACACATACTCATAATCGTGGTTTTGTTCGAACAGTTTGATCTGTTCGCCGATGTACTTAAATCCCGTAAGCACCTCGATAAGCTTAACATTAAAGGCCGATGTTATGGCATCTGCAAGATTCGTCGTAACTATCGTCTTGACAAGAGCCGCATTTGCAGGAAGTGTTCCCGCTGCCTTCCTCTCGCGCAATATATACTCTGCTATGAGCATTCCAGACATGTTTCCGGTAAAAGGTATGTACTCTCCCGTTGCCGAATCCTTGGCATATATTCCGAGACGGTCCGCGTCAGGGTCGGTAGCAAGTACTATATCCGCATCCTTTTCCTTTGCGAGCTTAAGAGCAAGCGTGAACGCCTTGGGATCCTCCGGATTGGGATATTCGAGTGTTGTAAACTTCGGATCGGGAAGCTCCTGTTCGGGAACAACATATACATTCCTGAATCCGAGTTCCGAAAGTATCCTTCTGACGGGAAGATTACCTGTTCCGTGGAACGGCGTATATACGATCTTTATTGAATCCGCTACTGCTTCAATGATCTCAGGATGTATGATCTGCTTCTTGAGCTCTGCCATGTACTTATCATCGATCTCACTTCCGATGACATTGTACAGATGCTCTGCGATAGCTTCTTCCTTGCCCATCGTGCGGACCTGTGAGTAGTCCGTGACCGCCTCGACCTCTTTTATGATATCCGTATCCTTTGGAGAAGTGATCTGTGCTCCGTCTTCCCAGTATACCTTGTATCCGTTGTACTCGGGAGGATTATGGCTTGCCGTCACAACTATTCCTGCAGTACATCCAAGCTGTCTTACCGCAAATGAAAGCTCCGGTGTGGGACGGAGAGATTCAAACACATATGCCTTTATCCCGTTCGCATTAAGGCACAGCGCCGCCTCATCCGCAAACTGGGGAGACATAAATCTTGAATCATAAGCTATGGCAACACCCTTGTCCTTTGCGTTCATTTTGACGATATAGTTTGCCAGGCCCTGCGTGGCCCTGCGTACGGTATATATGTTCATCCTGTTTGTTCCGGCACCGATAACGCCCCGAAGACCTCCCGTACCGAATTCAAGATCCTTGTAAAACCTGTCCTGAATCTGCGCCTCATCGTTTTTGATCGACTCAAGTTCCTTCCTGGTGGCATCATCAAAATAATCATCCTCACACCAGTATCTGTACTGCTCCATGTAGTTCATACCGTATCCTCCTGTCTCTTGTCTTTATTTTCTATCCGAGCATGCTTTTGGGGTTCCCCGCCAGCACGTAATTGGAATAGTCAAGTGAAAAATTGGGGTTAAAATACGGATCCCCCCTGTCAAGTTCCTGCTTCCATCTGCTTCGGAACAGTTCGCACTCACGTTCATAACGCTGCGCCTTGTCCGGTGAGGCAGCCTCGGTAACATCCGTTCCTCTTGATGCGGATTCATAGTGGAACAGCTCCGCGAAAGGAGTGAACACGTTAAGAAGTCCTTTTCTTCTAAGCTTAAGGCAAAAGTCCACGTCATTGAGCGCTACGGCCAGATCCTCCGACAGGCCGCCCACCTCTTCAAAGAGTGTCTTCCTGACCATAAGGCACGCACCCGTTACCGCAGATACGTTTTGCGCATAGCAAAGTCTCCCCATATATCCGAGATTTTCCTTGGCCATCTTATAGTGAGAGTGGCCGGCAGTTCTGTGCGCACCCATGCCGAGCACTATGCCCGCATGCTGTATCGTATAATCCGGATAATAGAGCATACATCCGACTGCACCAACATCATCACGCTGTGCATACATCAGCAGCTCCTCCAGCCAGTTTCTCGTAATGACCTCCGTATCGTTGTTAAGAAGTACCAGATACTCGCCAGAGGCATACCCTGCCCCGAAGTTGTTCACTGCGGAATAGTTAAAATCACCCTCATACGTTACGACCTTAACCTTCGGGTGTTTGGCAAGCGTTTCATAATACTCCTTTATGCTGTCGGTTTCTGAGTTGTTCTCAATGACGATTATCTCGTAATTATCGTAGGACGTTTTGTCCGTGATCGATTCTATACATCTCCGAAGGTCCTCTTCATGATCCCTATTCGGTATGAGTATCGAAACTAGCGGAGTGGCTGTCAGTGCATACCTGATCCTGAATATCGTCTCAAACGCACGTGAGCTCTCTATCTTGAAGCCCGAAAAACCGCATGCCGTAAGGTGCGCGGCAACGGCATTCTTTGCCGCATCTATGGCGTATGACTTGGCGTTGATATCGGAAGCAACACTTCCCGCATGACTTCTCCAATAGTAAAGTATCTTCGGTACATGAACGATGTGGCGTGCCCTGCTCGTAAGCCTGAGGATCATGTCATGATCCTGGCTGCCGTCAAATTCAGGTCTGAACGTTCCGCACTCTTCTACCAGCTCTTTTGAAAAAACCGAAAAGTGACAGATATAATTGTTCGCACGAAGATTATCCGGAGCAAAATCCGGTTTAAAATGAAGTGTTATCATGTGATCGATCGACTTGCCCGAGAACGTCGTTTCATCACAGTAAATATAATCGGCACCCTCTTCGCATATGACTTTCATATACTCGAACAACGCAGTCGGGTGAAGGATATCGTCATGATCGAACAGACCGATGTAATCCCCGGTCGCCATATCAAAGCATTTGTTCGTATTGCCTGAGATCCCGAGATTCTCGCTCAGGCGCTCATATTTTATCCTCGGATCGTTATATGATCTGACAACAGTCTCAACATATGCGTGTTCCGCATCGGATCCGTCCGCAAGGCAGAGTTCCCACTTGCCGTATGTCTGTGCGACGACCGAATCGATCATCTCACGAAGGAACTGTTCCGGGGTATTGTAAAGCGGTACCAGTATGCTGAATCTGATATCCTTTTCGAAATGCGTATTCTTCTGCGCAGCGATCTCTTCCGCCGTCGGCATCGAAAGCGTGCCGTAGCTTCTGTACGCCCTGCGCTCTATCATCTTGCTCTGTATCTTCTTCTTAAGGTTCGAAATGCTGCCGTATCTCCTGATACGGATAAAGAGATTCTTTGTATGGCTCCATGCAAGCCTGAAAGGATATATGAGCTTCCAGACAAGAGAATTACGGAGCTTGTCCATCTTGTATGTAAGGTCTGCGACCTTAGCTTCTGCATCAACGAGCTTCTCTGTCAGATCGGCATTCTTCAGCCTCTCTTTCTCGTACAGATCTCTGTAGTATTCACTCGTCTTTGACAATTCCTCTTCGCGGTTCATATATATCACCCAGAGCTATACGACAGCTCCTGATCCCCGTATTTTTTTTGAGCGCGACTCCTATCCGGTACTGTACGTGCGGATCCAGGCGGCTTGCCGGTATCGCGCATACGAAGCCTGCCAGATCGACATTTACGGCATCCGTAAACACTTCCGCGATGTCCGTTCTGTATTTCGGACTCGTTGTAGCCACGATACAGCCCGATGCTTCATCGCCGTTTTCGTCGATCGGTATGAGCACAATGTACTTTTCAACGAACGCATTGTTCCATTTCGGATGCAGTCCCCATCCCTCTATCACATATGCGTCCTCGGCACCCTCGGCTATACCACGCTCGATCCCGCACCGGTCAATAGCCATCTGTGCCTTATCGCTCACCCTGCCGGGAAGCCTGTCGAGCTCCTTCACCTTATTCCTGTGGTCCGTGATCTGATAATCGGGAACGATGCCGCACCTTATCTCTATCGTATGGGTGTCGAGCCCATACCCGTAAAATGGATCAGTATGTCCCTTCATCCACGGATGTCTCTCATAAAGGAGAGCGCGCTCCCTGCCAAGCCTCTCCGATTTGGCATTGCTTGCAGCATCCGCGCCGCGTGCGAGCGATTCATGATGCGTCAGAACGCACTCGTTGTTCACGACATTAAAATACCCCGCTTCTACGAGTCTTGCGCACAGGTCCACATCATTATAACCAACCTCCATTTTATCATAAAATCCGCCTGTTTGATAGTATTTTTCCCTGCTCACCATAAGGCATGCGCCTGTTACGGCAAGTACATTCCAGGCGAACTGATTACGGCAGTAATACTGTACTGATCTGTCATCGCAACCCGCAAGCTTGTGAGTCGGACCCCGATCGATGTTCATGACTCCGATATGCTGTATGCTGACATCATCCGGATACAGCAACTTAGCTCCTACCGCACCGACATAACTCCTGGCGGCATATATGACCATCTTCTCCAGAAAGCCTTCCGTTATGGCATCCACATCATCGTTCATGAACAGAAGGAAACTTCCCCGGGAAGCCTCTGCTCCGATGTTGCACATGACCGAATAGTTAAAATCCATCGGCTGATATATGTAAGTTCCTCTTCCGCCCGGAAGCTGTGTGACATATTTGTCGATAACATCACGGTTTTCATCCGAGCTTCCGTTATCAACAACGATGATCTCATACGGGATCTTCTGCGCATTTATCCTTATGTTGCGGATGCACTCCTTCAGCACCCGCGGCTGATCCTTGGACGGAATGATTATCGATATGAGCGGAGCATCCTTACCGGGCCCGGGGACGTTACATATACCTCTGCGTTTTTCCGTCGCCTCCCGGCAAAGAATGTATCCGGGCTTTGTATAGAGCTCGTAAAGTGCCTTGAATATATCCGTGTCAGGGACATCATCCCGGGATCCGACAAGTGCCGCAAGATCCCGGTGGTACAGTATCTGCGGTACGTGAACGACCGATCCGGCCATTTCAAGTGCGCGCAGCAGAAAATCCCTGCACCTTATCCTGTCACCTATCTCGGGAGACCTTTTGATCGCAGGAACGAACCTGGCAAACTTGGTTTTTATTGCAAAGCATGTTTCTATGTAGGGAAATGATACGATCGTATCAGGTGAGTAGTCGGGTTTTCTCCATGGTGTGCGAAGGCTCCTGATCCTGACATTGATATCATCAAGATCCGCCGTAATATCAGTTATAAAATCCTCATCGGGATATACGATATCGGCACCCCTGCCGTTTGAAAGAAGTCTTTGTATTAGGTCCGGTTCATATACTCCGGCCCTGTCCGCAAAGATCACGTAATCCTCATTGATCCCTTCAAAATTCAGTATATTGGCGCCATCATCCGGAAACAGGATCACCCTTCCCGACGGCGAGTCCGTCCCGCCTTTCTTATCATCGGCATAGGCGATCTCATACGCGTAGGGCATAGCCTGCTTAAAGCATTCTTCTTTATATCTGTGCAATGACTTTTGTGCAGAAGCGTTCATTTGTCACCCCATGTCTTTCGGATATGCCCGCACAAAACCTTCCGGAAGCGTATCCTCTTTGATGACCCCGACCTTTCTCTTCAATCTGTATGAAAACTGTGTCTTTTCCTGAAGCCGGTCAGCCTCCTGCTGCCTGTATATTCCAAGAAGATCCTCATAGAACGGGTTTTCTATCATCGAAACATGATACAAGGCCTGAAGTGATTTGGCATTTTGCGGAACACCCTCTATTATCATCTGGGCATCATTTGTGTCAAAAATATAAGTATTCTCCGTTACCTTGTATCCGTTTATCGTGATCATCGGAACATCCAGCCTGATCCCGTCATTTAACGTATACGTCAGGTTTTCGACATGAAGCAGACACGGGTATTCCGTCGGATCGATCCTGAGCGTATTGATATATCTGTCAAAAGGTATCGTAACGGATACATGTCCTTCATCAACATCGGCGATCACGCTTATCTGATTCGATGAAGCAAAATTGGTCCCTCTGGAATAATAGATCTTCGGAGTATCCAGGTTACGGAGGTATGATCCTATACGCACGATATTGTTTATCCTGATCGTCGTAGTCGGCATCAGTACCTGCATCACCTCAAGCGACGCCGTGCCGCCTATTATATGCACCTGGAATGCATGCTCCATTTCGTTAAAGAGCATTCTCTCACCTATATCTATCCCGCACAGGCTGTATACATCCATGCCTTTTCTTGAAAGATACATTGAAAATCCGGTATCGGTCCTGCCACGGAAATGATAGAAGAGCGCCCTGTATATGACAAACTGTACCGGGACCGCAAAGTCCCACACCCATTCATAATCGAGCACAGTCCATTTCCCGTTCTCCTTCTCATCCTCATCAAGCATGATATTGGAGAATATCATGTCAAAATCACACGGGCTGATGCCTATATACTTCTTCTTGAAATCTCTTCTTCCGAATACTTCATCAAACTTTACGGATCTTCTGAATTCCGTAACATCGGTAAGCGAGTTTAGTTTCCTGCAGTATTCCATGATGATGGATTCCATCTGCGGATACTTCTCCTCGGCCTCGAGTTCATTGAGCCTCTCTTCAAGCGAAATGCCCGATACATACTCAAATCTGACCGCATCTTTTGCAGAAGATGCTACCCCGGCAAAGAGAATGCTCTTTTCCCTTCCTCTTATCAGGGAGCTGCTTGCCGGTACCAGTCCGGTATCTCCGAACTGTTCCTTCAGTCTGTCGCAGTTGGAAGCAAGCCTGTCTATATGCGCGTTGGCATGTGTAGACAGTGCGATCTTATATACCTTCTTTTCTCCGTCAGGAGATTTGATCATCGTCGTACATATCCTGTAATCCTCCATACGCTCGCTTCCGTATTTGGCATAGATCGGCATATCTTCCGTCTCCTGCCAGTCTCCGTTCGGAGAAGCAAGCACTACAAAGGAATTGGCAAATTCGGGGAATCTGCCCTCCTCGATCATCGCATCAAAAGCCTTTGTCTCATCAAACAGCACTATCCTGTCTGCATCATAGTTGCGAATATTTGTATCAAGATCCCCGAGCCCGGGAAGCTTCTCATCGGAGTATATCGTGTGGGGAAGCTTATAATCCGGATACGGATAATAGAACCTGTATGTCGAAAGGCCCGAATCCGTAAGTATATCCGTAAGAGCATCCTTCGAAAACGTCCTGACCTGACTGTCCGGGCCATAACCTTCAATACCCGCAAAGAATTCACCGAGGTGATCCTCCTTGCATCCGGCAAAGTATTTCAGTCCGAGTCTGTTTTCTATCGCGATGACTATCTTGCCGCCGGGGGCGAGATGAGACTGTAATATCTCGAGCAGTTTCTGATAAGGCTTTTCGTCCTTTATGTATGCACCGGCATATTCAAGTACACCTATAAGTGTAATGTAATCATACTGCGATTTGAGATTCGGTTCGACGTCCTGGAAATTGCCGACAAGGATCTCGATATTATCGTTTTCCTTGTTCTTGTATGCATTGATAAGGCTCCTTTTTTTGGACAGTTCAACACATGTGACGTGAGCGGACATTCTGGCGAGTGCTCCGGTTATGGCACCGCATCCGCTGCCTATCTCAAGCACTCTGTCCGAGGGTTTGATCGGAAGCCATCCCACAACATTCTCTCGGATATGGGACAGATGATACATGACCGACCACGATCTTGACTCCTGTATGTAGTGCTCATAATCAAGAGCGGTATGATTTTTGACGTAGTCAAGAAGCCTGTCCTCCGCTGCTCCTTCGGAATACAGATCTACCCCTGTGTAATATGTATAATCAACGACTACATTTCCGATCCTGTCATAGTTCTTGTATGGCATCTTCTGTCCTCACTGTGGTTTTTATGACCTCTGTACGGTGACTATGGAGTTCATGTCATAAAACCCTGTTGTGTTCTTTGATGATATGACCGTAAGATTAAATACATCATACAGCCTGTGATATACCGTGAAATTACCTTCACGATACCCTACGCATCCGAGCGATATCAGATACTCTCCGCCCTGAAGCGACATATTCTGTGTAAAGGTGACGGTATAGACTTCCCCGGCCTCGCATGTTCCGGTTGTTATCTTTTCGAACATCGTATTGGTGCCCGTTATCTCCGTTCCCTGCATGTTCTTGAACGACAGCGCAAATATCGGATCCTGGATGCGGTCAAAAAATCTTACCCGGACCTTAACAGTGAACTCATCACCCTTGATGATCGTATTTGTTATCGTTCCGCTGTTGTCGTATGCGCAGTAATCCTCGAATTCCGCAAGCCCGCTCCCGTACGCATCAACATTCGGGTTCAGCTGCATCTGATCCTTCCATTTTTCCCCGGATGATGTGCTGCTCTTGTTTGTATTTGAAACCTGATCGAGCTGTCCGACGAGTACCTTCTTGTACATATCGATGATCTCTTTGGGACCGCCCTCGCCGATCTTATGTCCTTTTTCAAGCAGGATGACTCTGTCGCAGTATTTGCTTATGCTCCCGAGGTCATGGCTGACAAACAGTATCGTCTTGCCCTGCTTTTTGAAATCCTCAAATTTCCTGTAGCACTTGTTCTGGAAAAATACATCGCCGACCGACAGCGCCTCATCAACTATGAGTATCTCGGGATCTATGTTGATCGCCACCGCAAATGCAAGACGCACGAACATTCCGCTCGAATATGTCTTGACCTTCTGATAGACAAAATCACCTATATCGGCAAATTCCAATATGGATTCAAGCTTGTCATCGATCTCTTTTTCGGAAAACCCAAGCATCGTACCGTTTAAGTATATGTTCTCGATGCCGGTAAATTCCATGTTAAATCCGGCTCCGAGCTCAAGCAGCGCCGATATCCTGCCGGTGATGTTAAGTTCCCCGGATGTGGGCGACAGAACACCTGTGATGATCTTAAGTATCGTGGACTTGCCGCTCCCGTTCGTTCCGATTATCCCGACAGTCTCGCCACGGAACACATCAAAGCTTACATCGTTAAGCGCAAAATGCTCCCTGCAGTGAATGTTCCTGCCTATATGAAGCGCCTCCTTGAGACGGTCACGGTTGCGGTCATATAGTTTATATACTTTCGAAACATGACTTACGCTTATGGCGATCTCATCGGAAGATATATTACCGGCACTCACATGATCCGTATGGGCACCTGCATTATTCGGTTGTTGGATAGCTTCTAAAAAATCTGACAAAACGTTACCTCTATAAAACGTCTGCAAAGTGGACCTTGAGCCGCTTGAATATTATCGCACCGAATGCGAACACACACATTGTAAGTATCCAGAAATACGCTGTGGAATAAAAGTTTTCCCAGAACCAAATCTTATCTATGAGTGAATCCCTGTATCCTTCCACTATGTAGTTCATCGGGTTGAGTTTGAAGATTATCCGAAGTTTGGGCGGCAGGGTTGTGATATTCCACAATATCGGAGTAGCCCATATGCCGACCTGCAGTATTATTGAAATGATCTGCCCGAGATCCCTGAAGAATATGATGATCGAGCATGTGATGTAACACAGTCCGAGCACAAAGACGAACATGCACGCACTGTAGTAGAATATCTGAAGCGTATACAGATCAGGATAATAGCCGTAGCACGCAAACAGTCCGACCGTAAACAGCAGGAAGAACCGTGCACGAACAGAGCCGATATGATCTTGATTATAGGCAGGATGCTGATCTTGAACACGACCTTTTTGACAAGGTAATTATATTCGAGCAGTGCATTCGTACCGTTTGACAGTGCCTCCGAAAAGAAGAACCATGGAACGATACCGGCGATAAGCCACAGTATGTACGGTATCGTGATATCTCCCTTTACAGCCACCGCTCTTGTCGGAAGTGCCACGGAAAAAACGAACCAGTATAACAGCACCGTTATGACGGGCTGAACAAACGCCCACACTATCCCCAGATAAGAACCCGCATACCTTGTCTTAAAATCATTCTTGGCAAGCTTCCATATAAGCTGCCTGTTCTGGAAAAGCTCCACCGGAAGGATAACGATCTTTTCATATTTGAGCAGGAATACGGAGTAAATGGCTATCAAAATAACGCAGGAAATGATCTTTTTGATCATTTCCTCTTTGGGATCCGCAAGGGGATTGTGGTGAAAGATTATGTATGCAAGCAGTGCCGCAACGATTATGCTGACCGTTGCGATCGTCTTCTTTTTAGTCATCCAAGCTCCTTAAGCGTCGGCCATTTCTTATCCTTCTCGGAAAAGATCAGTTCAATACCATCCGTAGGCCAGTCGATACCTATATCCGGGTCGTTGTAAATGATACCGCCTTCATCGTTCGGATGATACAGTTCGGTACATTTGTATGTGAACTCGGCATACTCAGACAATACAAGAAAACCGTGGGCAAAATTCTTCGGTATGAAGAACATTTTCTTGTTCTCTTCGGACAGCCTGATACCATACCACTTTCCGTACGTAGCCGAGCCTTTCCTCATATCGACTGCCACATCGAAAACCTCACCGCGGATGACACGCACAAGCTTATCCTGCGGATGCTCTATCTGGAAATGAAGTCCTCTGATAACACCCTGTCTTGATGCCGACTGATTATCCTGAACAAAAGTACAGTCAATACCGGCCTCTTTGAAATCAGCCTCGTTATACGTCTCCATGAAATACCCGCGATTGTCCCCGAACACCGTCGGGGTGATAACGTAAAGCCCCTCTATCGGTGTGGTCTCGACTGTTATCTTTCCCATATTTATCTCCTTTAGTAATTCAGAAAACTCTTGTTCATATCAACATTGCCGCTGATACCCTTGACGGAACCCTTTGATGTATACTGCCATATATCATAACGTCCGCTGTATGTGGGTCCTGCAGCATTATACTGAGCCAGCCAGATCTTGCATGACAGGGAAGAGGTATTTATCTTCTCACTCAGCCATGTCTTGTTCGCATACAGTCCGGGTGTATATCCGGCAGATGCGATCGTCTTGCAGAATGCCTGAATATTAGCGGTACGCTGCGAAGCAGACAACGTATTGTAACCGGGTCTTCCCGATGACTCCACGTCTATGAATACCGGATAGTTGATCCCGTATCCGCCGCACAGGTATGAACACATACTTGCCTCTTCAACTGCCTCTGCTTCATTGAGAGCTGTTGAGAAGAAGTATACGCCGACCTTGAGTCCCGCATTCTTTGCTCCCTTTATGTGGCTCTTGAAGTACGGATCCTCAATGAGTGCGCCCGTTGATGATCCTCTGTATCCGCAGCGGATTATGACAAACTCGATACCGGAAGCCTTAACGCTGCCCCAGTTGATGCTCGGCTGGTATTTGGATACATCTATTCCGAGAACACCGGATCCGGCATCAAGCGATCCGTCCGAATTGAACTTGTATGATACTCCGCCAATTACCTGATCACCTGTAACCTTCTCATGATCCTTCGTGTAATAATACGTATGACCGTCTATGTTCTGCCATCCCGTGTATATATATCCGGTGATCTTCCTGTAGAAAGTACTGAAGCTGCCGTAATCCGCATATTTTGCAAGTCTGTATGAGCCGTCATCATATACATACAGCGGATTCTTTGCCGAATCATACAGCTGTGCCTGCGGCTTAAACTCTCCGTCGTTTGTCGGAACCGGAGTGGGAGTCGGCGTAAGAGTTACCTTCACCGTCCCGGTCGGAGTAACAGTAGGAGTCGGGGTCTTGGTCGGCTTCGGTGTCGGCGTGGGATCATCCTCGTCCTCCTCTGAAGGTTCCTCCGTCGGAGTAGGTGTAGGAGTAGGTGTAGGTGTCGGATCTTCCTCTTCCTCCTCTTCTTCATCCTCCTGTGCCTGCGTAGGCTCAGACTCCGTATCGGTTTCTTCCGCTGCGACAGTCCTTATCGCCGAAGAAAATCCTATTGATGCGATACTTCCAACAGCCCTGTGGGCAGTTCCCGTTAAACCTTCTAAAGCGCTAAACAGCCTGCTTTTCGCGGAAGCAATGATCTCTGTCTTGGAAAGATCGACCGTTGATTCCTCATATGACTCTCCGCTCTCCTCGACCGATGACTCCACGAATTCGACCGTATCCGTAAGAGCGGTACCCGTCTCGATATCGGCTGCCTTGTTTCCGTTATCCTCGGCAGCTGCGTTTACTTCACTCTCTTTCTTGATCTCGTCTTTGATATTGGCAATGACTTTATATTCAACTTTGGCCTTGACGCTGACCTTCTGTCCCACCGTAGGAAATACGTATCCCGAAAGCGAGTCGGAATCGGTTATGGCCACCGAATAATCACCCGCGTTCATTCCCGTCAGGTGGATGATACCGTCCTCGTCCTCATCCTCATAACTGCTTTCCTTGTCGTTCTTGTCGGTAACGGTTATTCCCCATTTAACACCCTTGACGAGCGTGTCTTCTTCATCAACGAGCTTGACCTTCAGATCCTTCTCCACACTCGTAAGAACAAGCGAGAGCATCTTTCCTTCGGTAGTCTCCATGGAAGACGCGGCATCTTCCATCTCAAATTCTTCGGTCTCTACTTCATCGGCATTATATGCGATCATCGACGCATCATCCACGAAAGAGCGCATATTGGCGATCGCATTCTCTTTATTGATCTCGCCCCGATAATCGGCATAAACGTTCGTTGTCATCACCGATGTGATCAGAAGGACTGCCGCCATAGCCACACATCCCCATTGTACCGGGGACATGCTCTTTATCCTGTCGGCAAACGAAGCGTCACTTATCTCTTTTTCTATCGCTTCATCCGTCACCGCAGCCTTTGGAGTATCCTTATATCTCCACTCGGCCGATTTTTTCCGGAAAGCGGAAGGCCCGTTCTTCTTGGTCGGAAGAACGCCCATCCTTCTGTACTTGTTAAGACCCTTTTTATGTCTGAACGAATCGTCCGTCTTTGCCAAGACGGCTTCCTTTTGACTCTTTTGACTCTTTTGACCCTTTTTTCCTTTTGCCGGGGCCTTGCGTTTCTTCTTGAGTTCTTCGGATCTGATGATTATCTTCTCATCCACAGACTTGCGTATCGACTCCTCGGGATCATCAGGAAGGTACGGATCCTTTTTCTTTCCCGACTTCTTTCTGTCGTACGCATAAAAAGAATTGACGGCGGCTTTTACGCCATCCATGTCCGATGTGTCAACCTTCAGACAATCCTCGGTAACGATCTGAGATATCGTTTCGTTTACGATCGCGCCCTCTGTTTCGTCTTTTACGTCAAGTTTTTCCGACAACTCGACCCATTCAAGCTGATCATTTTTTTTCATTTTAATCCCCTTACCATTTTGCTCATCCCTTCCGGCTCCCTCTTCCGGAACGGACAGTTTATTTATAATCCGTTTGCCACGTCTATCAGATACTTCCCGTAATCTGTCTTAAGAAGCGGCTCGGCAAGTTTCTCAAGCTGCTGTCTGTCTATAAAGTTCCTTCTGTATGCTATCTCCTCTATACAGGAGATGTACATACCCTGCCGTTTCTGAAATGCTCTCACAAAATCAGCGGCATCAAGGAGCATCTCATGGTTACCCGTATCGAGCCATGCAAATCCACGGCCGAGCGTTTCAACATACAGATCTCCTCTTTCAAGATAAGCGTTATTGACTGACGTTATCTCTATCTCGCCTCTTGCGGAAGGTTTGACATTCCTGGCTATCTCAACGACATCATTATCGTAAAAATACAATCCCGGCACCGCATAATTTGACTTGGGATTCTCAGGCTTTTCCTCGATGGATATGGCCTTACCGTTCTCATCGAACTCAACAACGCCGTATTCCTTCGGGTCTCTTACATAGTATCCGAAGATGGTCGCACCGCTCGTACGCCGGCTAACATCCCTTAACACTTTCGAAAAGCTCTGCCCGTAAAATATGTTATCGCCGAGTATCAGAGAAACACTGTCATCGCCGATAAACTCAGCTCCTATTATGAACGCGTCCGCAAGACCTCTCGGAGTTTCCTGGATCGCATATGACATATTAAGGCCAAGCTGGCTGCCGTCACCAAACAGCTCCCGGAACGCCGGCAGATCCCTCGGAGTAGATATTATGAGTATATCCCTTATGTCCGCGAGCATGAGTATCGACAGCGGATAATATATCATCGGCTTGTCATAGACCGGCATCATCTGCTTGGACATCGCTTTTGTCAGCGGGTACAGTCTGGTGCCCGATCCTCCGGCAAGGATTATT
>JAFZQP010000153.1 GCA_017620345.1 Lachnospiraceae bacterium | reverse complement strand
TTCATACGGAGCCTTCTTTTCCAGAAGCCGTATGAGATGGGCGAACTGTCCAATAAGGTCCACGAAAGATTTGACGGATTCAATCCGAAGCATTACGGTTATAATCAGTTCGGTAAATTCGTTTCCAATATAGACGGCGTTGAAGTCGTAAGAGACGATAACAACAATGCGATCGCCAAACTCGAAGAGTAGACAGGATTTCAGGAGGGGATATGGCATATAATACTTTGTCATTTGACGAGAGATTATCCGAAAATATCAAAAACTATGACTTGAGCACTCTGTATGATGAGCAGAAAGTGATGGGGTTTATCAAGCGGCTGGCCAGACTGACCGGCACGGAACTCATGCTCACGGACAGACACGGTGAGAAGTTTCTGGTATGCGGAGATTTTTCGCATTTTGAGATAGATGTGGTGAATAAGCCCGGACATAAGATCCGTGTTCAGAACCGTACCATTGCTCATCTGTATGTAAAAGAGGAGAGTATCAATCCGTCTCATCTCGATGATACGAAAGAACTCATAGATGAGCTTGTGTGTCTTCTTTCCTATCTGGGCGAACAGTCATACAGATACCGCGAGTCATCCATCTATATAGATGAACTTGAAAGTCAGGTTAAAGCGAGCGCAGACAGACGCTCCGGGCAGGAGAAACTCGATCCGTTAACAGGCGTGTTTAACAAAACATATTTTGACAAGCGCGCATCGATAATCGACAGATCGGAGGTTGCTCCGGTGGCTGTCATAGAAGCAAATATCAATGACTGGAAGATCCACAATGACAATTACGGAGATGAGGGAAGCGACAGGTTGATCCGGGTGATTGCAGATATCATCAGATCCGAAGCAAAAAAAGAATATGTTGTGGGCCGGATCGACGGAGATGTTTTTGCTATACTCATCCCGATGCCTGAGGACGGCGAAGCAGAAGAGTATGTAAACCGTATCCAGTCTGCATGCAATTCATATAATGACCCATATCTTACCCCTTCGATCGCATGCGGTCTGGTCTATAAAGAGAATGTGGAAGAAAAGATCGCTGATAAGATATCGGATGCAGAATACCTGATGTTTGAAAATAAGATAGAGATCAAGAACTCTCCCGAGTACAAAGCGAGACTCGGAATCGCTTAAGATTTTCATTAAGAAAGCCACGGCAGATCACCGTGGCTTTCTTGCTTATATGTATCAGATACTGTCAACTACAGCTTTTGCTTCTTCGATGATCTTGTCACAATCAGCTTCCGTAGCAGCCTCAGCCATGATTCGGATAAGCGGTTCGGTACCGGATTTACGTAAGAGCAGTCTTCCCGAACCGTCAAGCTTCTTATTTGTTTCTTCAATATAATCAAGAATCTTAGGATCTTCCATGATCCTGTCTTTGTCGGTTACAGCCACATTTACAAGCTTCTGGGGAAGGATCTTAAGTCCAAGAGGAAGAGCGGATGCAAAGGTCTTTTTGTTCACAAGGATCTCTGTAACGATGATGGCGGTAAGGATGCCGTCACCGGTATTTGCATATTTGGATATGATGATGTGACCGGACTGCTCGCCGCCGATCTTGTAACCGTGCTCGGCTATCTCGGCTGCCACGTATTTGTCACCGACGTCCGTGATGACCACATCGATATCGTTGGCTTTGAGAGCGTTGATGAGACCGAGATTACTCATGACCGTGATGACAGCCTTGTTGCCTGTGAGCTTGCCCTGCTCCTTTAGCATGCAGGCGATCATATAGATGATGTAGTCACCGTCCATGACTTCGCCTTTTTCATTGACAGCGATACACCTGTCGGCATCTCCGTCAAAAGCAAAGCCTATATCGAGGCCCTTTTCCACGACAAAATTCTGAAGGGCTTCGATATGAGTGGAACCGCAGCCGCGGTTGATATTCTTGCCGTCGGGCTGGTCGGAGATCACATAGGTGTCTGCTCCGAGCATCGTGAAGACATTCTTTGCGATAGTGGATGAAGCACCGTTTGCACAGTCAAGACCGATCTTGTAGCCTCTGAAACTTCCCTCGGGGATAGAAGCCAGGTGTCCGATATATGAGTTGCGGCCTGCGAGATAGTCTATGCATCGGCCGGTCTCTTCACTGACGGGGATAGTCCTGATGCCATCGATATAATCCTCAATCTCCTGAAGGAATTCCTCATTCATCTTGTTTCCTTCGGAATCGATGATCTTGATGCCGTTGTCATGATAGGGATTATGGCTTGCGGTGATCATGATGCCGCAGTTGAATTTCTCGCGTTTGGTTATATAGGAAACGCTGGGAGTCGTGGTTACATGCATTATATAGACATCGGCACCTGAAGAGGTGATCCCTGCGCAGAGTCCGTACTCGAGCATGTAGCTGGAACGGCGTGTGTCTTTTCCTATTACTATGCTGGCGGGAGTGCCGCCCTGAGAGAAGTACCAGCCTATGTACTGGCCGATCTTTAAAGCGTGTTCTACAGTCAGATCCTTATTGATACGGCCTCTGAAGCCGTCAGTTCCGAAATATTTCATATCAGGTCTCCATTCGTCTTAC
>JAFZQP010000152.1 GCA_017620345.1 Lachnospiraceae bacterium | reverse complement strand
AGCATAACACATACCCTTCCGTGTATCACCTGCCCTGCAGGCTGCATATTATCGGTTACGGAAAAGAACGGCGAGGTGATATCCGTTACCGGCAATTCGTGTGAACGCGGAGACGCATACGGCCGTGCCGAAGTGACTGCGCCTACCAGGATAGTAACATCAAACGTTAAAGTCCGTGGCGGATCACGTCCGGTAGTGTCGGTACGGACCACTAACCCCGTCCCCAAGGACCATATTCAGGCCACGATAGATCTGATGAAGGATCTTGTCATAGATGCACCGGTGACCGCAGGCGATGTGGTCATTGAAAACGTAGCTGATACAGGCGTGGATCTGATCGCAACATACACGGTTCGCTGACTATAAGGAGGTTAAAAATGAGCACAATGACTGAATACACATTTCCATCAAAGGATGACAGACACACAACGATACATGCGGTAAAGTGGCTTCCGGACGGTGAACCGGTTGCGGTCATGCAGCTTACCCACGGCATGCAGGAGTATATAGAGCGCTACAGCGAATTTGCAGAGTATCTGACCTCCAAGGGCTTTGTCGTATTCGGACATGACCATATAGGTCACGGTGATTCGGTATCCGATCCGTCAGATCGCGGTAAGATGCACTCTGCCGAGCCTGACCGGACAATGGTTGAGGATATGTTCACGCAGTACACTATCATCAGGGAGCAGTATCCTGATAAGCCCCACTTCATACTCGGTCACAGCATGGGCTCATACCTTCTGAGAGAATTCCTGTTCGTTAAGGCTTCGCATCTTAATGATCTGTCCGGTGCTATCATCATGGGAACAGGCTCCGAGAACAATGCCGCTGTCATCGCCGGGAATATATTATGTAAACTGATCATGCTCTTTAAGGGAAAAGATGCCACTTCAGACTTCATCAGCGGCCTTATGTTCGGAAGCGCTTACAAACAGTTTGACACGACCGGTACCGATCCGGCCAACAGCTGGCTGTCGAGAAACACAGAAAATGTTATAGCGTTCTTTACGAACGAAAAAGGCGGCTATGCTTTCTCATTGAACGGATACATGGTGCTGCTGCGTGCCACCCTGTTTGATAACAAGATGTCCAATATCAGACGTATGAACATGAAAGTGCCTGTGATATTCGTATCGGGAGATCAGGATCCTGTCGGACAGATGGGAGCCGGTGTAGTTAAGGCTTATGAAAAGTTTAAAGCTGCAGGTGTATCTGACCTGTCTATCAAGCTGTATGAAGGCGACCGTCATGAGATACTCAACGAGCTCGATCGCGACGTTGTCTACAACGATCTGTATGAATGGATGAAAGCGCGTTTCTGACCCCTGTCAGCGTGATCTTGCACCCATACTCTTAAGCTGCTGTTTTCTTTCGTACATCAGACCGTCCGCTCTTGTAAAGACGGTATGGAAGTTCATGTCGTCCGCTTTTATAAAATCGGAAACTCCCGCAGCCACAACAACGGCATCGGTGCCGATGTTTTTTTCGACCTGATCGTTCAGTTCGGCCATAAGATCCTCACGGTTTTCAAAATCACTTCCGGTCATTATAACGACGAATTCATCGCCTCCTATACGAAAGACCGGGCTGTGCTTGAATATGCCGCATATCATGGCGCTTGCAGAACGTATGTAGTTATCTCCTGCTTCATGACCGAATGTATCGTTTATGTATTTAAGACCGTTCACGTCACATACGACCACCGCAAATTCATCAATGGAATCTTCGGAAATCTTTTTATCATATTCCTGTTCCTTCGTCATGTAAGCATGCTTGCTCTTGACTCCGGTCATCGGATCGCGGTTTGCTCTCTCTTCGCTTTGGATCGTCTTCCTGTTCATGTAAGAATAATTCCAGATCATGACACCCATCGATAGCGTGAACATAAGCGTCGCGACTACTATGATCCTTGTATCATCCGCCTCAAGCCCCTTTATCTCCTGCTCTATAAATGCTTCGTCCTCGCTCCGGATATCCGAAACATCCGTGCGGCTGTAATAACCGTGTATTCCGGAGAGAACTTTTTCATTGACATCGATCATGGACTGCCGCATCCATATAAGTGACACGAACAGAATAAGAGCAAGAAGTGATACCCAGACTACAATGGATCTTCCGAACCTTGAAGACTCATCTTTGCGAAGGACATTTCTGAAAAATACAAATCCCAGAACAGACCATACCACAAAGAGGAAATATGTCTCCTTTTCCATCGTTCCGGTTGATATAAGGTTTGGCAGGAACAGATATAACGCGAAAATTATCATCAGTACCATACCGCCGTATCCTGCCAGTCTTTCGGGCCGGTCTTTTTTCGGATCTGCAAGTTTACCCGCCGATGCCGAAATAAAACCGTAGATCAAAGTGGCGCCGATCGTAGTTACATCAACTATCCAGCCGATCGGAGTACGTCCCAGGAACGGTATGAAGATCGATAAAAGAACCGTAAGTTTTATGGCCTTATCCGGAGAACCGGCCGCATTGATATTCATATATTTTTCCGGCAGGATCCCGTCGCGTCCAAGCGAATAGATCAGTCGGCTTACAGCAGTGATATTACCGATCAGGCTTGTGATCACAAGTGCGAGGATCGCCGCAACGAGAAGTGCGACCCCTGCATTTCCCATATGTGAATATGCTGCGTAAAACGGCGGAAGTGCCTCAAGACCTGACAACTGATCAAGCTCCCTTATATATTCGAGCCATGATGAATACCTGTCGGGATATGCACTGACGGACATCAGCACTATCATGATATACAATGCCGCCGTCACGATGACCGCTATCCTGAAAACCGGTGCATGGTCTGAATCGGATCTTATCTCCTCAGCCGCATGTGATATGCACTCGAATCCTATGAAGGCCCATGGCGTTATGATAGTGATCTTTGCCACCTGTACAAGTGCCGCTCCATCGGGTACGAATGCCGGTGAAAACGGAACGCTCCATCCGATAAGAGATGCAACAAAGACAACACAGATACATAAAACAAAAACAGCAACGAAGACCGTCATTATCATCGCTGCCATATTCCTTTGCGAACTGCAAAGCCATCCGATCAGGAGCAGAAAAGCTATGGACAATAGTGCTTCCCCGACATAAACATCATATCCGAAAAGTGAATATAACTTCCCGAACCGGAACATATCCCCCGCAAATATACGCGCAAACAGCGGCAGCGAAGTTGCGTTTGCCCACAATATCGACAGATATGTAAGTGCCATGAACCATGCCGTCAGAAATCCGTGATCAAACCCGAACACATTCCTGACATAAACATACGAACCACCCGCATCGGGAAACTGCTTCATGAGATACGCATAGTTCCTGGCCACTATGAGCATGACAAGCATTCCGGCGGTTATGCCAAGCACGCTTCCCAAAGGGCCCGCCTGTTTCAGATAGGTGTTCCCGGTAATGACCATAGAGCCCCAGCCTATGCTCGTACCTATCGCAAAAGCACAGGCCGTTACCGGTGATATATTTCTGCTAAATCGGTTTACTTTTTTATTTTCCATTTCTTACCGGTGATACTGTCAGTTGTATTTTCCGTATCTCTTCTTGATCTTAAGTCTGTTGACGGCACGTGCCATCATTCCTTTTGCCGCGCGGTAGTTGATCCTGTCTAACCTGCCCGACATGGCGTCTCTTGCCATCTTTTCTTCCTGAAGCGCTCTTTCCTCGTCAATATCGTCAGGATCTTCAGCCGACTCGACAAGTATAAGCACTTCATTATTCTCAACCTTTACGATCCCGTTTGATACCGCGGCATGGCACCGCGTTCCGTCCGGAAGGGTATATTTGACCACACCGATAGTAACGGCTGCTACCAGGCTCTCATGACCTGCCTGTATCCCGTACATCCCCTCTGTAGTCGGGATCACGAGGGATATGCACTTGCCGTTATAAAAATCACTGTCTGCTTCGATTATATGGAGATTGAATTCATTCATAGATTCTTGCTCTTGGCGTATGCATCATCAAGCGTTCCAACGTTATAAAAAGCCGCCTCAGGCATATTGTCGGCATCTCCTCCGAGAATTGCACCGAATCCTCTTATCGTCTCATCAAGCGTGACATATGCGCCCTTCATTCCCGTGAACTTCTCCGCTACACTCATCGGCTGTGACAGAAATCTCTGTGCTTTTCTTGCACGCATGACCGTAAGTTTATCCTCTTCGCTCAGTTCCTCCATTCCGAGTATCGCAATGATATCCTTGAGCTCGTTATACCTCTGGAGCAGATTCTTGACGTCCCAGGCCGTATCATAATGCTTCTTGCCGACAATGCTCTCTTCGAGTATGACGGATGTTGAATCAAGAGGATCAACAGCCGGATAGATACCCTGTTCCGCTATCTTACGCGACAGTACGGTAGTTGCATCAAGATGCGCAAATGTCGTTGCAGGCGCCGGATCAGTCAGATCATCTGCCGGAACATATACAGCCTGTACGCTCGTTATCGAACCGTTCGTCGTCGAAGAAACGCGTTCCTGAAGAGCACCCATTTCCTCGGCAAGAGTCGGCTGATATCCCACCGCGGACGGAAGGCGTCCGAGAAGTGTTGACACCTCACTTCCTGCCTGAACGAATCTGAAAATGTTATCAACGAATAAAAGCACGTCCTTCTTTTGTTCATCCCTGAAATATTCCGCCATTGTAAGCCCCGAGAGTGCAACACGCATCCTTACGCCCGACGGCTCGTTCATCTGTCCGAATACAAGCGCAGCCTTGTCTATTACTCCGCTCGTCTTCATCTCGTTCCAGAGATCGTTACCTTCCCTGCTTCTTTCTCCAACGCCGGCAAATACGGAATAGCCGCCGTGCTCCATCGCAACATTATGTATCATTTCCTGGATCAGGACCGTCTTACCTACTCCGGCTCCTCCGAACAGTCCGATCTTACCGCCTTTTGCATACGGCTCGATAAGGTCTATTACCTTAAGTCCGGTCTCCAGTATCTCTATTGCAGGTTTCTGCTCTGCAAAAGCGGGTGCCTTACGATGGATGCTCCATCTCGGTGAAGACTCGGGTATGCTGCCCTGTCCGTCGATCGGATCCCCGAGAACATTGAACATGCGGCCAAGCGTCAGATCTCCTACAGGCACGGTTATCGGGCTTCCCGTAGCCACAACATCCATCCCTCTTTTGAGCCCCTCGCTCTGTCCCATCATGATGGTACGCACCATATCCTTGCCGATATGCTGCTCCACTTCCATGAACACTTTCTTATCGTTATGGACCGTATACAATGCTTCCCTGATCTTCGGAAGATGCAGTCGTTCAAACGAAACATCGACTACCGGGCCGGAGATCTGAACGATCTTTCCATTCATTTATCGTCTTGCTCCTATCTGATCTTCTTTTTCTTTAACGCACGTGCTCCCGATGATATCTCGGTTATCTCTCTTGTTATCTTGCTCTGTCTTGCATGGTTGTACTCAAGCCTGAGTTCCGCCATCAGTCGGCCGGCGTTCTTATCTGCCTCATCCATCGCGTTCATCCTCGCACTCTGTTCGCAGCAGAAGCTGTCAACAAGTGCACTGTACAGGTATTCCGCGACATAACTCCTTACGATGTTATCAAGGACCTTCTCAGCCGAAGGGAAAAAATCAAACAGCGCTTCGGGTTCCTTATCGTTCTCGTCCGTAAAATCCTTACGGTGAAAAGGAAGAAGCCTGACTGTCTTTGCCTTCTGCGATACCTGATTTTCCATATCCGTATATATCAGAAAAATCTTGGATATCTCACCCGAATCATAAAGCGACAGTATATATTCCGCCATATTACGTGTCCGTCTCATCGATGGATTGTCTGCCGAATACTTGAATCTCTCATCATACGGTATCTTCAGTGTGTCACAGTATCTGCATCCATAATCGCCGACCATGAAATACCTGCTCTCATGATCCGTCATCTGGCTTTCGAATTCCTTGATCACGGCATGATTGTAAAAACCCGCCAGTCCCTTATCTGACGTTACAACGATATACGCATATGCTCCCGGCAGATCATGGGAGCCGTCAGCCGGATACATGTACGGACTGTTTATCTTCTTCGATGAACGGAATATCCTATTGATCTCATCATTAAGAGCAATAAAATGCGGGCGTGTGCGCTCGAGCTCCGCCTTTGCACGTCTCATCTTGCTTGAAGAGATCATGTACATGGCTTTTGTGATCTTTTCGGTATCGGCCACGGATTTCATCCGCGAACGTATCTCTCTGATATCACCCATAAGTACTTACAACCGTTTCGTAAATCCTGCGCTTATCCTCATCCGAAAGGACGCCTTCATTTTCTATGCGGACAACGATATCCTGACATGCCGACATCGCATTCTGTACTATCTCTTTCATCCTTACGTCTGCATCTGCAGGATTGATATGTTCAAATTTATCAGTCGTTGCAATGACAAGCGTGAACACCTGCTCCGTAAGTGTCATCGGACTGTTCTGTTTCTGTTTTAGAACCTTCATCAGTCCTTCGCCGTATCTTATCTGTTTCTTCGTTGCCTCATCCATATCTCCGGCAAACTGCGAAAACGTCTCCATCTCCCTGTACTGTGCAAGGTCGAGTCGGAGCGTCCCGGCTGCCTTCTTCATGGCTTTGGTCTGTGCATCTCCACCGACACGGGATACGGATAATCCGACATTTATCGCGGGTCTTTGTCCGAGTCTGAACAGGCCCCCCGCAAGGAAGATCTGCCCGTCTGTTATCGATATGACGTTTGTCGGGATATAAGCGGATACGTCTTCTTCCTGCGTCTCTATGACCGGAAGCGCCGTAAGGGATCCTCCGCCCTTTTCATCACTTAAGTGTGCGGCTCTTTCAAGGAGTCTTGAATGAAGATAAAAAACATCTCCGGGATATGCCTCACGTCCGGGAGCGCGTTCGAGCAGGAGGCTTATCGACCTGTATGCTACGGCATGCTTGGACAGATCATCGTAGACGATCAGGACATCCCTGCCCTTTTCCATAAAATACTCGCCCATCGAGCATCCGGAATACGGAGCTATATACTGAAGCGGTGCGGGCTCCGATGCCGAAGCGTTGACAACGATCGTGTACTCCATCGCACCGTTCCTCTCCAGTGTGTCAACAAGTCTCGCGACGCTGCTCGACTTCTGTCCTATCGCAACATATATGCATACCACGTCCTTACCCTTCTGGTTAAGGATCGTGTCGGTTATTATCGTACTCTTTCCGGTCTGACGGTCACCGATGATCAGCTCTCTTTGTCCGCGCCCTATCGGGAACATTGAATCGATCGCAAGTATCCCGGTCTCGAGCGGAACATTTACGGGCTGTCTGTCTATGACGGCCGGTGCCTCGTTTTCTATCGGTCTGTAAGCGTCTGCGATGATCTCACCTTTCCCGTCTATCGGTACTCCGAGAGGATCCACGACTCTTCCGAGAAAACCTTCTCCAACCGGAACACCTGCTACACGTCCGGTCCTTTTTACAGTACTTCCCTCGGCGACTTCCTCCTCGGAATCGAACAGTATGCACGCAGTCTCATTAAGACGAAGATCGAGCGCCATGCCTCTTATCCCGCCCGAAAACAGGAGTATCTCACCGTACGATGTATCATCAAGTCCGCTCACCGTCGCGATACCGTCTCCGACTGTAGTTACGGTTCCGATCTCATCGATCATGACCTCCGGAGTCCAGTGAGTGAGCGTATCCTTGATCAGTGGGATTATATCCGTATGTTCGTATCGAAGTGCAAGAAGAGCATCCTGAAGTTGCCTCAGTCTGCCCTGCTTGTTCCAATCATATACATCTCCGCCGACAATAAGCCTAAAGCCCCCTTCTATTTCGGGACTGTTCTTCCAACCTATGGATATCGGCTCTTTGTACTTTTCAAGCAGAAAATCGGATAATCTTTTCAGATCCTTTTCCGACGGTTTCTCGCTGCTGTAGAGTACAGCGGTCTTTTTATCAGCCATTGTTTTTGTCCTTTTGAACTATATCCTGCTTATCGACGCTTTCAAAGAACGAGTCAAAATCATCCTCCAGCCCATCGTTATCCATGACGATCTTAGCCGCAGCCTTGGATACATACTCTGTGATCTCTGTCTGCGCCCTTGCGATAAGACGGTCATGCTCGGACTGTGCCTTGACTCTTGCATCATCGATTATCTTCGATGCTTTTTCATGTGCATCGGTAATGATCCTCTCTCTGTCCGATTCGGCGGCGGCACTTATGCTCGCACGTGTTTCGGCATTTTCCTTTTCAGCCCTTGCAACCTTTTCCTCATACTCGGCCTTGAGCTTTTCGGCATCAGACAGAGCGTCCTTTGTCTTCTCATCCCTCTTCCTGTATTCTTCCTCACGCTTGTCCATGAAATCATGAACAGGCTTGTACAGAAGCAGATACAGTATCCCAAACAAAAGGACAAGGTTGAACAGATGAAGCAGTATCTGTTGTATATCAATGTTTAGTGGCATATCTTTTCCTTTCCGCTAAAGCGGGCTCCTTCTGTCTGCTTTACAATACAAATACGATCAGTATGGCCACGATCAATGCATAAATGATAGCCGTTTCGACGAATACAAGACCGAGCATCATCGTCGTTCTGATCTTGCCTTCAGCTTCAGGCTGTCTTGCGATACCCTCGATAGCCTTCCAGATAACGAGACCCATCGAGATCGCACCGGCCGCGGCAACCACAGCGATAACGATCGCTGCCGCATTTCCTTTTGAATGAATGACCGAAGCCTCATCCGACATCATCTCAACAGCAACCTCTCCCTCGTCGGCATATACCGGCTTGGGTGTAAACAGTGCTCCGAGAGTCAGCACGAGCATAAGAGCTGCCGTGATCCTTACTAGATTTTTCATACTATTCTTCCTCCTTAATACTGACTTCCCCATAGAACAATGCCGTCAGCATCGTCAGGACATACGCCTGAATGAGTGCGTGCAGCATTGTGAACATCACCGCAACAAAAACAGGAATGATAAAACTTGTGGTGAGGTAATAATATACAAGTTCGGTAACGAGCGCTCCCGAAAGCAGGGCGCCGAACAGTCTGAAGCTCATGGATATCGGAAGCGAAAAATCCTTGAGCGTATTGAGAACTCCCTTTACCTTATTGCCTGCGATACCACCCGACAGGATAACGAGATACGAAAATACTCCCATCGAGATCGCGCCGTTGATGTCGGCAAGCGGTGCCGGAAGCGCGATAGATCCGCCCGATGTTGTCGGGTACATGATGCCGAGCAGTTCGAACATCGTTCCGACAAATATATAAGTTCCCGCGGTAAACACATAGGCTCCGAGAAACTTATGCCTGTGCGGGCTGTTCGATGTTGCGAGCCCATCAAAAATACCCACGGCCTGCTCGAGGAGCAGCTGGAATCTGCCGGGGGCATCGGTAAACCTCGGTATGAAAAATATCCTTACAATAAGGGAAAATACAAGCACTATGCCTGTAACGATGAATGCACTTGCAGCCGCGGGATTAACCTCTCCAACGACCGGCAGGCAGACCTTGGTGGTTTCATGAAGCACTGCATCCTTCATGACTATATTGATCGGCTCTTCTTCCTTTGCGGGATCGGCAGTAAGAAATACCCCGACAAGAAGAGCTGCGAGTATGCAAGAACAGATAACGATAAATCGAATTCTTTTCTTTTTATCCATCGTATTTACTTCAGACCAGTATCTGCGCCTCTACTCCGAGAAGATCTTTGTTCTTTGCGATGACAGGCCTTACATACTGCTCAAGATACCTGTCTACCTGGTCTGCACTCCTTCCGGTATAATCCGCGGGATTCATATATCCGTTCAGTTCATCGATAGTTAAGTTAAAATCATCCGATGCGGCTATGAGTTCAAGCAGGTCGTTATCGGCTCCGTCCTGTTTAACATGCTTTCCTGCCTCGACGGACAGGCGTCTTATAGCCTCATGAAGTTCCTGTCTGTTGCCGCCTGCTTTGACCGCATCCATCATTATGTTCTCCGTTACCATGAACGGAAGCTCGCTTCTTATATGTTTGTCAATGACCTTGGTATTTACAACAAGGCCGTTAGTAACGTTTATACACAGATCGAGGATCCCGTCGAGTGCCAGGAATCCTTCCGCAACGGCAAGACGTTTATTTGCCGAATCATCAAGTGTTCTTTCAAACCACTGGACCGCTGATGTGATAGCGGGATTAAGAGCATCTATCATGACGTATCTTGAAAGAGATGCGATCCTCTCCGATCTCATCGGATTCCGCTTATAAGCCATCGCTGAAGAACCGATCTGATCCTTCTCGAAAGGCTCCTCCACTTCCTTGAGATGCTGCAGAAGTCTTATGTCATTGGACATCTTGTGTGCCGATGCCGCGATACCTGCAAGGACATTTAATACTCTCGTATCTATCTTTCTTGAATATGTCTGTCCGCTTACGGGATAGCAGTCATTAAATCCCATCTTGGCAGTGATCATATCATCGAGTCTGTCGAGCTTGTCGCGGTCATTATCAAACAATTCCTTGAACGAAGCCTGGGTACCCGTGGTGCCCTTGCATCCGAGGAGTTTGAGTGAACCCATGACATACTCGATATCCTCAAGATCTATCATGAACTCGTTGATCCAGAGTGTTGCCCTCTTTCCCACCGTCGTGGGCTGAGCAGGCTGAAAATGCGTGAACGCAAGTGTCGGAACATTCTTGTATTCATCCGCAAATCCCGCCAGGATGTTTATCACATTGAGCAGCTTCTTACGAATGAGCTCGAGACCTTCCCGCATGATGATGATATCGGTATTATCGCCGACATAACAGCTTGTAGCACCGAGATGAATGATGCCGGCAGCCTTCGGGCACTGCTGTCCGTAGGCATAAACATGACTCATCACATCATGTCTTACCTGCTTCTCACGCTGTCTTGCGACATCATAATTGATGTCGGATACATGCGCCTTCATCTCCTCGATCATCTCATCGGTTATGACCGGCTTGCCATCCTGTTCAAGTCCGAGTTCCTTCTCGGTCTCGGCAAGTGCTATCCATAATTTTCTCCATGTCGTAAACTTCTTATCCTGCGAAAAGATGTACTGCATCTCCTTCGAGGAATAACGTTCCGACAATGGACTTATATATCTGTCTGTGTCCATCATCATCCTCTGTCTTACAGATCGTGACCTGTAAGCATCTTATATCCCGTAAGGTACTTCTCTATTGTTCCTGCGGTAACGTCTTCGGGCAGTTTCCACGAATGTCCCGGATTGTTCTTCAGCCAGTCTCTTGCAAACTGTTTGTCAAATGACATCTGGCTTCTTCCCTTTTCGTACTGAGCCTTGTCCCAGAACCTCGACGAATCGGGGGTGAGCACCTCGTCTCCGAGTACCACATTACCGTTTTCATCAAGTCCGAACTCGAACTTCGTATCGGCGATTATTATCCCGTGTTCGCTTGCGTAGTCCGCACATTTGTTATAAATGGCAAGTGAGTATTCCTTTATCTTCGAAGCATACTCTGCACCCTTGCCCGGGAATCTCTTTTCAAGATATGCAACGCATTCATCATACGAAACATTCTCGTCATGATCACCGATCTCAGCCTTGGTCGACGGGGTAAATATCGCTTCGGGGAACTTCTCCGACTCAACAAGTCCTTCGGCTACCTTTGTCTTGCAGACCGTTCCGCTCTTCTGATACTCTGCCCAGGCGGTACCGGTGATATATCCTCTTACGATACACTCAACCGGAAGCATCGTAAGTTTTTTTACGAGCATGCTCCTGCCGGCAAACTCATCGGTTCTGAAGAACTCCGGCATATCATTCGTGTCGGTCGAGATCATGTGATTCGGCACGATATCGGATGTCTGTTCAAACCAGAACTTCGACATCTGCGTCAGCACTCTGCCCTTATCCGTGATGACATTATCAAGAATCACATCAAAACAGCTGATCCTGTCGGTCGCAACTATTACAAGGTTGTCGCCGACATCGTATATCTCTCTGACTTTTCCCGATTTAACGGGCTTGTATTCCTGCATTTACGTGTTTCCCTTCGTATTTATTTACCCGTCTGATTTTACTCCACAACAGCGCATTTTGCAAGGTTATGGCGTTTGTTTGAAGGCCTTATCCCTTGTATCCGATCTCGTCGGCAAGTTTCTTTTCGATGACAACAACGGCATCCCTGTGAAGTCTCATGAAGGTTGCGGGACACATCGGATCGATCTTGTCGTCCATAAGGAGCTTCTTGGCCGCATCCTGCTTGTTTCCGTTAATGATCATAAGAAGTGTCTTCGCCTTCATGATGCTTCCCATTCCCATCGTAACGGCATAACGCGGAACCTCATCGCGGTTTGCGAAAAATCTCGTGTTCGCATCGATCGTGCTGTCCTCAAGAGTTTCCTTATGTGCTTTTTCATGAAGGAACGCTCCGGGCTCGTTGAATCCGAGATGTCCGTCGGGGCCTACGCCGAGCACCTGCAGGTCGATGTCCGTCCTGTCGAGGATATCATTAAACTCCTTAAGGTTTGCGTCAATATCTCCCGTGCCTTTTGCAACGTATGTGTTTGCCTTGTCGATATTTATATGGTTGAACAGATTGTCATCCATAAAGAACCTGTAGCTCTGGGGATGTGTTCCCTCAAGTCCTACGTACTCATCAAGATTTACCGAATGAACCTTGGAAAAATCAAGTCCCTCGTCCTTACATCTTCTTGCAAGTTCCCTGTACATCCCGACAGGGCTCGATCCCGTGGCAAGTCCGAGCGTACAGTCCGGCTTCTCCCTAACCAGTTTGTCGATTATATCCGCAGCCTTCTTTGCTCCATCCTCATAATCATTTGCAACGATAACCTTCATTAACATGTCCTCCTCAATCTGCTTCCTTGACTACGATCTTTCTTGCTTCTTTGTAGATGCTGTTTTCCGGAACGACTCCTCGAACGCATGATACCGGATAAACGTTGCTGTCCCTTCCGATGACCGTTCCGGGATTGAGCACGCTGTTGCATCCGACTTCCACTCTGTCACCGAGCATCGCTCCGACTTTCTTGCGGCCTGTCTCGATCTTCTCATCTTTATCCTTGATAACGACGAGTTTCTTGTCGGACTTGACATTACTCGTGATCGATCCGGCACCCATGTGAGCCTTGTATCCGAGTATGGAGTCACAGACGTAATTGTAATGAGGAACCTGTACGTTATCGAACAGTATCACGTTCTTAAGTTCCGTGGAATTGCCGACAACGCAATTGTTTCCTACAAGTGCCGATCCCCTTATAAATGCACCCGGGCGCACCTCTGTCTCATGTCCTATTATGCACGGACCTCCGATATAGTTATTCGGATATCTCTTTGCATCCTTCGCGATCCATACATCCTCCTCGGGATGATCATACTCATCAGCCGGAAGCGTCACTCCTATCTTAAGTATCAGTTCCTTGATCCCCTCAAGCGCTTCCCACGGATATGTAAAGCCTTTAAGGTAATCTCCCGCCAGCGAATGTGACAGGTCGTACAGATCATTTATCTTACATTTCATGTTTCAACCCTCCTGTGGATCCTGAAATTTATCTGACCTTTACAAGATGTCCCGATGTCTTCATCGCATCGATTATCTCATCAACACACTTCTCGCAGTCCTTGTATGTCTGTGCCTCCGACATGACACGGAGCACGGGCTCCGTTCCGGATGCACGAAGGAGAACACGTCCGTCGCCTCCGAGATATTCTGTTGTCGAATCGACTGCCTTCTTAACCGCAGGATCATCAAGCGTCTTTTCCTTGTCATCGACTTCAACGTTCTTGAGTACCTGCGGATACATCTTAACTTCGGATGCAAGTACCGAGAGCGGCAGATGCGTCTCTACGAGCACTGTCATAAGCATGATGGCGGTAACGAGACCGTCGCCTGTATGTGCATACTTTCTGAAGATAACATGTCCAGACTGCTCTCCGCCGATCATGTGATCGTTCTCTTTCATGTTCTCATAAACATATCTGTCGCCGACTTTCGTCTTCTCATAGTTGATACCGATATTGTCAAATGCCTTGTACAGTCCGAAGTTGGACATAACGGTCGTAACTACGGTATTACTCGGAAGCATTCCCTTGTTCTTGAAATGCTTCGCGCATATATACATGATCATGTCGCCGTTAACGACATCACCATACTCATCAACAGCCAGACATCTGTCGGCATCACCGTCAAAAGCAAATCCGACGTCTACCTTGTTTTCACGTACATACTTCTGAAGGCCTTCTATATGCGTGCTTCCCGCATTAAGGTTTATATTCAGGCCGTCCGGCGTATCGTTCATGACACTTACCTTGGCTCCGAGCGCATCAAACACAGCACGTCCTATCATCCATGAACTTCCGTTTGCACAGTCGAGTGCGACCTTGCACTTCTCAAACGACACGGGCGCGATATTGGTAAGATAACCGATGTAGCGGTTTCTTCCCGAGTAAAAATCAATCGTACGTCCGATCTTGCCTTCCGTTGCCCACGTAACATCATTGTTCTTACCGTCAATGAAATCCTCAACAAGATCCTGGACCTCATCATCCATCTTCTCGCCCTCGGAATTCATGAGCTTGATACCGTTGTCATAGAACGGATTATGACTCGCGGAGATCATGATACCGCAGTCAAATTCTTCTGTTCTTGTTATATAACTCACACATGGAGTGGTCGTGACATGAAGAAGATAGGAATCTCCTCCGGATGAAGTGATCCCGGCAGACAGTGCATTCTCATACATATACGATGAACGCCTCGTATCCTTTCCGATAACGATCCTTGCGGGACGTTCCTTGCCGTAATACCAGCCGAGAAAACGTCCGATCTTAAATGCGTGCTCCGCCGTAAGAACTTCTCCTGCCTTGCCGCGGAACCCGTCAGTGCCGAAATACTTGCCCATAAATCCTGCCTCCTTCAGTGTCGAGAGTTTTTAACGCAAAATAACATACTTCATGTAGTATGTTATGCCACAATACATATTATTATACCGCTATATATTGATTTGTCTACTGTTTGATGCGTATTCTTCCCTGACCGCTCACATCAGCGTATTCTTCGGGCACCTTACCGCCCAGAGACTGCGTATATTCAATAAGTGCGTCAACGTCCTCAATGCAGCGGTCCATATCGACCCTGTCCCCGGAAAACATCGTAAAACCGTTACCCTGTCTGAACAGGATGTATTCGATCGATGCAACTTCGTACTCCCTGTCGGGATCGAGCGGCTCACCGTTTATCATGATGTTTGATACGCGGCGCTCATCGGAAGAAAATCCCGCAAACATCTTGTTATCGTCAAGAACGACAGCCGGATCGACTGTGAGGTCAACATCAAACGTTATGCCGGATACCTGGAGGAATCCCCCGAAATCATCCGGTGCAAAACTTACTCCGTATTCAAGTGCGTCGGCCAGTTCCCGGCCCTTTACCTTACGTATGCAGAGCTGATTGGTAAAAGGATTGACAGCCAGAAGATCTCCGTATGTCACATCACCTGCCTTGATGTTGGCTCTTACTCCTCCGCCGTTGATGATCGCGACCTCGGCCCCCGTTACCGATCTGTATGCGTCTGCGACAAAATCAGCCATGTTGGTCTCGCCGCTCCTGACAAGCCATGCGTCCCCTGCTTCATTTGTTGACATCATGTCGTGACCGGATGTTCCTATGACTTTACCGAGCATTTCCTCAAACTTTTCATCCTCTGCGGCTATATCGGCAGTGATCGTTTCATCCTTTTTGTCGTAATCCCCTATAAGCTCACTCGTTATATTCCCTTGCGCGTCTATCGTGACCTTTCCTATCGCAGCAAGCTTATAACCGGCCTGTGTCAGCACGACATCTTCGCCGTTTTTGTTCTTAACCGTATCCATGGGCACATCCGTATGCGAATGTCCGTCAAGCACCGCATCGATCCCCGTCGTGTTCGCAATTACATCGGTCGAACAATACGGTGAATCAGCCTCATCCACGCCAAGATGTGCGATCAGGATGACTTTATCCGCTCCTTCCGAGAGTGCCGCATCTACCGCTTCCTGGACTTTTCCGTAAAGCGTACTTCCGTTTGTGCCCTGACAGAATCCGTAAATGAACTTCCCATCATCATCCTGGAAATATGCCGGTGTGGAGGATGTGACGGTTGTCGGAGTCGTAGCTCCGACGAACGCTATCCTTCTGCCCCCGATGTTCTTTATGATGTACGGATCAAAAACCGTCTCATTTTTTGTAAGGTCCATGAAATTAGAGCAGATGTAAGGATAATCCGCCTCGCCTGTAAGCTTCAGGAACTGCTCCATACCGTAGTCAAAATCATGATTGCCGGGTATCGCTATATCATACCCGACATCATTCATGAGCCTTATTATCGCCTCACCTTTTGTAAGAGTTCCTATTGTCCCGCCCTGGACTTCATCGCCGTCGTCTACAAGGATGACGTCGTATCCGGCCTCTTCCATTTCCTTTTTGTAAGCGGCAAGTCCGGCATATCCGATACTGTCATCTATACCGCAGTGAACGTCGTTAGTGTACAGTATGACTATGTCACCGATCCCTTCCTGCGGTTTTGCAGTATCAAGATTAACATTTACTGTGCAGCCTGTAAGTACAACTGATGCAAGCATTGCAATGATGATCGATTTCAATACTCTTTTCATTCTCATTCCTCCATTAACAGATCGGTGTTCTTGCGCGGAAGCTTTTTCATGCCTATAAACGTAACTATGACTCCGACAGCGCAGACCGCGCTTCCTGTAAGAAGCATCGTTGTTATACCAAGCCTGTCCAGGATCACGCCGCTGATCAGGTTTGAGAATACGCCTCCTATCGTTATCGCACTCGTGATGTAAGCCTGGCCCTTAACCTGATCGAATTCTTCCATTGTCTGACTTACATAGTAGGCGCCCGCCGGAACGAAAACGGCATATGCAAACAACTGGAACGACTGGCTTACATACATCCCGATCATATTCGTTGCAAATACCAGGATCGTTATCTTGATCCAGAAAGCCATCCCCGAGAACACAAGAAGTTTATCCGCCGAATACTTCTTAAGTACAATGCCGATTGCAGCCATTACCGGAAGTTCCAGGATCGCCTGCAGGAACGTCGCATACCCCATCTGAGTCTCACCTCCGCCGAGATTTCTGATGATCACGATCATAAAATCATTGATCATGTTATGTCCGAAGAAGAAACAGATCGTTCCGACAAGAAAAGCCATGAATGCGGGATACAGTTTTGCAAACACAGCAAATCCGTTATGCGCACTATGACCTTCCGTGTGAACACTTGTATCATCCGCCGGTCCCTGACCCGGTGCATTAAAAGTCAGCACCGCTATAAGCGATATTATCATTACCGCAATGTTCATCCACAGCAGAACGGATACGCCGTTCTCTTCGACCGCGCGGCCTATGAACAGCGATGTTACAGCAAATCCCGCCGAGCCCAGTCCTCTTGCCAGGCCGAATATTATATCGCATCCCTTTTTCCGGTATTCAAAACACAGTGCGGTCAGAACGGGCTGATACACGAACTGGATCGTGTATATAAGAGCGTATATGATAAAGATCACAACCCCGGCATCCGGGAAGGCAAGAAGAACAGCCGACCCTGCCATGATGGCTGTGACTGAAATGATTATGCAACGTTTATTCGTAAAGGATCCGGGCCTGTCTATTATGCCCGCAACGACCGGCTGCAGTACAGCCGACAGAATATTGGAGACAGCCAGCAGTATCCCAACCTGCGTATTGGTCATCCCCTTTGCAAGAAGATAGACCGCGGCATATGCATGAACTGTACAGAATGCCGAAAAATAAGCTGCATTCAGTATCGCATATTTCGCGGTCCAGATGATCTTTCCGTTTTGTTTTGCGTTATTCATGTGTTATTTCTTAAGTTTTCCTTTGAGGAATTTCAGTATCTCCTCCTTGGGGGTCGTCTTCAGCAGATAACCGTCGGGTTTGAGCTCCATTACGCGCGTTACCGCTTCTTTTGTACCGTTACCTGTAAGGAAGATGACAGGAATGTGTGCCGTGGCACTTTCCTGCCTCAGCATCTGCAATACCTGCGGTCCGTCAACGATCGGCATTTCATAATCAAGAAGGATCAGATCGACGTTATCGTTTGCGGGCTGCTTCAGAAGGAAAGTTATGGCCTGCATTCCGGCCGTGACGATATCTACTCTGTACTTATATCTTATCCATTCGCGAATTACCTTCGCATAAGCCGGATCATCATCTACGATCAGTATCCTTGCCGGTTTGGAAAGCTGTTCCACCTTGCTGATCTCATTCGATACCTTCTGCTCAAAAACATCCATATCAAGCGGACGGTCGATCCACGTATATGATTTTAATTCCGGTACCTCACCAAACAGATCTTCCTTGAACTTGTTCTCTCCGATAAGGAGTATTCTCTGTTGCTTATTGGCTATCGTCAGGCTCATGGTGCGCATTTCCCTGAGCATCTTCATATCATTGGTACAGTCAGGTGACAGATACAGGATCATAAGGCAGACCCTCCCGGCAAGTCTCGAAACCTCCTGTTCGAGATCATCCTTAATAACGGTAACCCTGTATCCCATATCGGAAAGTTTGCGTTCCATTCCCTTTATGACAACGCTGTACTGAAACATTATGATCGCTATCTCTTTATTATCATTCATACTCTTTGCGCCTCCCGGTGCCTGTATTATACCCCTTTTTATCAGCTTATGCCATTCTTAACCGCTCTTGCCGCATCAGCCTGTATATCGCGGTTATATGAAAGTACAGGTTCGATATCTTTCCCTTTTATCCTTCTGTCCACATAGTTACGCGTAAGCTTTATGATCAGCGGGGTCTGAACTACTATACCTATAAGATTCGGTATCATCATCAGTCCGTTAAACGTATCGGAAATATCCCATGCCAGACTTGATTCCATCACGGATCCCACTATGATAAGTATTATGAAGACAAAACGGTATATCCTGCCCCAGAAAACCCCCAGCATATACTCTGTGACTTTGGCGCCGTAATAAGACCATTCCATGACTGTTGTAAAAGCAAACAGCACGATCATCAGTACTACGAACCATTCCCCCGGCCGTCCGAGTGTGGCACCGAATGCCTGTGCAACAAGTGTCGCATCGTTAACCCCATCTTTCATAAGTCCGGTAGTAAGATCAATCGCACCGGAAGAAAGTACTACGATGGCAGTCATGGTACAGATAAATATCGTATCAAGGAACACCTCCGCTATTCCCCACATACCCTGTCGCACCGGCTCCCGGACGCAGCTGTTACTGTGAGCCATAACCGAAGATCCAAGTCCCGCCTCATTTGAAAAGACTCCTCTTTTGCATCCGTTCTTGATAGTATTAAAAGCCAGTTGTATCGCGCTTCCCGCAGCACCGCCCTTGATAGCCGCAGGTCCGAGAGCAAATTTGAATATCGAAGCGAACACATACGGAATGCTTCTGT
>JAFZQP010000151.1 GCA_017620345.1 Lachnospiraceae bacterium | reverse complement strand
CAGTCTTAATCTCTTCCCACTCAAGCGGATCAGCACCCATATACAATGATACTCCTTTTCATTATTTAACATTCAGATAGTTGTTCTCATATTTCGTTATCGGAACCGGTCTGCTGTAATAATATCCCTGTATCACTTCGCATCCGAGTTTGCGGAGTCTTCCTACCTGTCCTTCATGTTCGGCGCCCTCTGCCAGGCACGTTATACCGATCTCCTTTGCAAGAGATATGATATGTTTTATAACTGTTATATCCTTCTCTTTTTCTTCGGGTGTTCCTATCTTATCTACAAAACTCTTGTCGATCTTCAATGTATCGATCGACAGTTCGGTCAAAAGCGACAGCGATGAATACCCTGTTCCGAAATCATCCATCGAGATCGCAAAGCCTTTATCCTTCAATTTGTTCAGAACACTTATCATACGATCTTTATCTTCATATGAAGCACTTTCCGTAAGTTCAAAATCAATGAGTGCATGATCGATACCATACCTGTCAACTATATCCGCAAGGTGATCGACCAGCCCCTGATCATACAGTCTGCTCCGGGACAGATTTACGGATATCGGGTAAAGCGGTCTTCCCTCTGTCTTCCATTTATCAAATGCACTGCATACTTTTTCCAGTACAACATCATCGATCTTACCGATCGATCCGTCTCTTTCGAAGAACGGAATGAATCTGTACGGTGCAAGCATTTCCTTTCCCTTGTAATGCCATCTGACAAGTGCCTCCGCACCCTTTATCTTCTCCGTGTGGATATCAAATTTAGGCTGAAGATAAACAAGAAATTCATCGTTTGATACAGCCGTATCGACATATGCTTTGATGTAATTCGCCCACAGGATATCGTCGTGCATGCTGTCGGTATATATGACTATGTCCGTCCTGTTCGTGTTTGTCCCAAGTGACTGAGCGAGTTTCCCTGCATCCGCCACACGGTTTCCCGAAAGCATCGCACGTTGCATCGGTACCACTCCGCAGCGGTAGTAGATCCTGTAATTCGGATCCTCCTCAAGTCTCGACAGTTTTTCAAACATATCCGAAAGTTTACTCTTCATTTCTTCTTCCGGCATGTCCTTTATCATCATCGCAAAATTATCATTATGACATCTTGCGCTTGCGTAAACAAAATCAGATTCATTCATCGCCTTAACTATATTCGACAGAACTTTGTTGGCGGCGATATGTCCGTACACTTCATTGATGACGCGGAACTCCTTAACATCAAAATGAACAAACGCATAGTCGGTGATGTTGCCATCCATCGGCATCTCAAGAAATGCCGTGATGTGATTCCAGTTATAATGATCTGTCACAGGATCAAAAAAAGCTTTCCTGTACAGCGTCTCTTTTTCAAATCTGTCATGATCATCTTTTATGACGTCTATCGCAACATCTCTTTCGAGTTTCAGTTCATAAAGTATCCTTGCCTTTTCACCGCTTTCAAATACCGCAATGATATCCGGCTCTGTTTTGATCGAAAAATCACTGTACGCTCTGTGCGCGTCATCATCTTCTGCGATGTTTGAAAACATCTTCCGGATATTTTCAACATTCATTTCGATATCATTATCTATCTCGATCGAATAGAAAAAAGCAGGCGGCAGGACAACAGATTTAAGATTGTTTGGATAAGCTATCCTGTCATCATTTTTTCTGTACTCAATACCATAAACCGGCGACTGCCGGTCACTGAAAAAAAACAGTCCCGGATAGTCATACGTTCCGAATCCGTTTACGTATTTTTCAACATCGTTTTTTTTATCACTGTAATACAAAACTCTCTCGGGTCTGTATAACTGATTAAGTCTGTTAATGAACACAATAAACTCCAAAAAATAAGTGTTGATTTTTTAAATGTTTTCTGATACAAATAATGTGTAAGCAAAATTTTTTTACACGCAGCAATGTGTCGCTTAGCTTTTCGAAGTTAGGAGACACATTGTTTTTTTATTCATTTTCTGCCTGCAAAAAACACATCAAGTTTATTTATGAGTTCTTCTTTTTTTATCGTTTTAAGAAGATAATCGACAGGACTCAGTCCCACTACCGACAGCACACTTTCCCGGTCTCCGTGTCCGGTCAGGAACATGACCGGTATACTGTCCGTCTGCGAATCACTTTTTAGCATCGACAGAACCTGAGGTCCGTTTGCGATCGGCATCTCATAATCAAGCAGCACAAGATCTGCTTTGTTTTTTGCAAGATAAGAGATCGCCTGCAATCCTGATGCTGCCATTCCGACATGATATTTATCCTTCAGCCATTCATAGACCGTCCGCATATATGTAATATCATCATCAACGATCAGTACCGTCTTCTTTCTCTTTTCTCCGGTATTATCCGCCATGTATTTCTGGATACATTTGATCAGGTCATCCATGATAAGCGGTCTTTCAAACCATGCCTCAACAAGCTGCTCCGGTATTGATTGGAGCGCAGTTTTGTATTCCGTACTGTCACCGATAAGTATGATCCTCCTGTCAAGATCGCCGGCCATATCCTTGAGATATACAAGCGATTCCGTCATGTCTTCGATTTCCTCATCCATGAACAGAACAATAAGTTCGACACGCTCGCGATGTCTGTCGATGTCCCTGATATCACCGTGAATGATATCGGCCGACATACCTTCCGATTGAATTTTTGATACTATGCTCTTTGCCAGAAAACTTTCTGTCCTGCATACTACCAATACTTCCCCGGTTTCCGTTTTGCCTTCCATATTCCCTCCTGTTTTATCATCGACCGGGGCTTGCGATCAACGAAGTTATTCCGTCCCAGTCAAGTTTCATGAGCATGTCTTCGATCTGTTCGACAAGGCTCCTGTCATCGGGCGACAGATCATACTTTTTCAGATCCGATATGAGTTCCTCCATCATCCCGTAATCCATGCTCTCTGCTATCTCAGCCATTGTGCATATCGCCTCGCGGCGCATATCATCCGACAGGACTCTCAGTTTTATCCTTTGTTCATCAAAGGCTTCCAGTTTCTTATCAAGCGCTCTGTATCTTTCAAGAAGAACCGGTGTTTTTTCATCAATGAAACTTACGTCCGACCGTTTACCCGCATCCTCAAGTTCCTTTGCAAGTGCCGACAGTTCCCCGGCTCCGATTATACGTGCGGAACTCTTAAGAGCATGTACCTTTATCGTATATCCTTCGATGTCATCCTGTTTCATCAGTTTTTCTATCTCATCAGCCTTACCGGCTGCCGTCTGATGAAATACCTTAAGTACCGACAGAAATCCCGATATGTCACCACAGTTTGAGATACCCTGATCGATACTGATCTGCGGAATGTCTGCAAGCCATCCGGGGATACCTCCGCGTTCGTTCATGATGAAATTCTTATCATCATCTATCATCGAGATCATCACATCAGCGATAACCGGATCAAAATGTTTTCCCTTGCAGCGTATGATCTCATCACGGACAACGGACTGCTCCTTGGGCTTTGAATATGTCCTTGTGCTCGTCATCGCATCATAACAGTCAGCAACGCATATGATCCTTGCGATCTCAGGAATATCCTCTCCCGCAAGCTTATCGGGATAACCGCTGCCGTCATATTTTTCATGATGGGAACGGGCTGCCGTAGCAAGTTCCGGCATATCGGAGATATTCTTCAGTATCCCGTATCCGATGACAGTATGCTCTTTTATCTGTGCAAACTCCTCGTCGGTCAGTTTACTCGTCTTGTTGATTATCTCTTCGGGTATTCCTATCTTACCGATATCGTGAAGAAGGCCGAGTCCGTAAATCATATCCTGAAACGCTGTACTCTTCCCCATACGTTTTGCGATCTCCGCCGAGTATTTGGCAACCCTTTCGGAGTGTCCGTTCGTATAATGATCCTTGGCATCAACCGCACGTGACAGAGCCAGCATCATCTCCCTGTTAAGTCTCTCCGCTCTGTCGGTCTGCTTGACAACCTCACCCTGAAGGTTCTTCTGATACATGTCAAGTGCGATGACACGTTTGCATCTTTGCCGAAGTACTTCAGGCGAGAACGGTTTTCTTATCAGGTCCTGCGCTCCGTTCTTGAACACGAGAACTTCCTTTTCCCTGTCCTCATCCGCGGTTATATACATAACGGGGATCTCAGATGTTTCGTTATCCTCTTTTAACTTCTGAAATACCTCGAACCCGTTCATCTCGCTCATATTTATATCAAGCAGTATAAGCGACGGATGAGTCTTCGAAGCGACCGAAACCGCTTCACGTGCATTCATACAACTTTCCACTCTGTACTCGTTTCCGAGTATCTCTTTCGTTGCCCGGCAGATCACTTCATCATCATCGACAACGAGTATCGTCTTTTCAAGATCCCGGGGTTGCGAACGTTCGTCTTCAACGGACTGCATCTTGTCTTTCGGAAGATATGATCTTATCATCTCCTCAAGGTGCTTTCCGTCAACAGGCTTGGACAGATAATCGGCGAATCCCGCATTAAGATATATCTCTCTTGCACCCGATACCGCGTTTGCCGTAAGTGCTATGCATACGGGCGGATCCTGAAGTGTTTCCCGTATAAGGCGGAGAGTCTCTATACCATCAATATCCGGCATCATATGATCGATAAAGATCATATCGTATGATCTTCTCTGAACACAGACAAGCGCCTCGCGGCCTGATGAAGCCGTATCAACGTTTATCATGGTCCGCTTCAACAGATTCCTTATGACATCAAGATTGACCTCGGTATCATCAACAACAAGAACAGATGCATCAGGTGCATGGAAAAGTTCACGGTATTGTGCATTATCTATCCCGTTTTCATAACGGGTACTGTAATCCCCAACGGGACTCCATTTGATCACCTTCTGTCTGATCGTAAAAGAGAATTCGGAGCCTTTGCCGTATTCGCTCTTAACATCAAGCTTGCTGCCCATAAGAGCAAGAAGCTGTTTGACGATGCTCATGCCGAGGCCCGTTCCCTCAACGGCTCTGTTTCTTGACTCCTCGATCCTCTCGAATGGTGAGAAGAGCGAGTCCATATCCTCCTCTTTCATTCCGATACCTGTATCGGAAATGGAGAATCGAAGATCTATCTCATCGTCGGAGCACTTCTCATATCCCAATTCAAGTCTGACCCTGCCCTTCTCGGTATACTTGACGGCATTGGTCAGAAGGTTTAACAATATCTGCCTGATCCTGATATCATCGCCGTACAGTACATAGGGAATGTTACTGTCAACATCTATCTCAAACGCCAGACCTTTCCTGCGCGCACGCTCACGTATCATGTTCCCGACATCCCCCACAAGGGATGAGAGTTCATACTGGGTCGGCAGTATCTCCATCCTGCCTTCTTCTATCTTGGAAAAATCAAGTATATCGTTGATGAGTGACAACAGCGTTCTGCCTGCCGTCTGAATATCATGGGCATAGGACAGGATACTCTTCTCCCTGCTCTCACGCAGTATCATCTCATCCATTCCGAGAACCGCATTTATAGGTGTTCTGATCTCGTGGGACATATTAGCCAGGAATGATGATTTTGCCTTGTTGGCATCATCGGCGATCCTCTTCTGCTCCTCGAGCTGCTCCATATAATGATAGTGCTCTGTGTCATCGGTAAGAGAGTACAACACTCCCGCGCTGACACCGTTCTCACCGAGCGGCATAGCCTGCGCCGAAAAAATCCGTCCGTTCATGGCAAGCGGTTTCCCTTCGGAAATGGCAGAACCCAGCCTGTCTATAACATCCTGCGTTCCGTCTTCGATCTCCGGGAAAAGCTCAAGTGCCGGCTTGTTTGAAAACACGAGCGATCCGTTTTCGTCTATGGCAAAAATACCTTCCGAAAGTTCATCGATCACATACTCTCTTGCTATCATCTCGGTATCAAGAAGCCTGTACCTGAATATCGCGATGAGCATAAACAGCGACCCGAGCGAATATCCTATCATCGTAAAATCATAGAAATGATTCACCATGAACGGCTTGATCATCTGGATCACTGCAAAAAAACCTTCCGTAAATACCGCAAGCAATATCATGAAATATCTCTTTTGCGCGTTCCGGCTCTTACTGTTTTTATATCCTCTGATCAATAGCGTAATACCGTATAATAAGTAAAGGACGATCAAGACATTCCATACATGATGCCATAAACCGTCATGACGTAAAAAATATGGGAAATCTCCGTATATGAAAAATCCTGTGTCGGTATAAAACATGGTATTCTGATCCAGCGTGAACACGAATACATATGTAACTGTGCTTATCGCCGCCAGAACGATCCTGACCGCCTCGGGGATCTTCGTACCGACAAGTTCCGCTATGAACAATAGCAGACTGAACGGTATCCAAACCCTTCCAAAATATGAAAACCTCAGGGCTGCAAGATATGCATCCTTCGAACCGCTCTGAAGTTCCAGCAGATACCCCACGTTATTGATGAGCGTTGCCGCGCACGCAAAGAAAAGGCAGGAATGAAGTCTGCCTCTCCAGTACCTGAATATGATCCAGCATTCCTCCATCAACAGAAAGATGCTGATGCATTGAATGGCTATTACAACATGATACATTTTTTATTTTACGGCATAATTCAGTTTCACTGTGATCGTTGCTGTCTTGTGTCTCGACGATGTATTGTACGTTCCGCCGTAACTGTATTCATCATCCGCAGAATTCTTGGCAGTTATCTGGAACACTCCAAGATTGCTTGACATGAGTTTTCCCACTTCACAGCCGCTCCCCTTTGCCATCAGATCTATACGATTCCTGGCATTTTCGGTTGCCGCCTCAACAAGCTCAAGTTTGAGCGAATCAAGATCCTTGTAATAGTATTCGGGTGAATTTGATGTAAATTCAACTCCGTCCTCTATGAGTTCCGTTATATCCCTTGAGATCTTCTCAACATTGTCAACGTCTTCCGATGATACCGTAACGGTCTGATACAGTTCATATCCCGCAAAAGTTTCACCGACATAATTACCTTCGTCATTGTAGTTGGAGTTGTATCTTCTGTTGATATCTATCGCAGAGAACACAACATCTTCAGCCTTGATATCATTATTGTTAAGGTATCTTCTGATCTTATCTGCATCCCTGTTGAGTCTGTCGTATGCTTCGCTGGTTGTCTCAGCATATGCGGAGTACGTACCGCGCCATACGATAAGATCCGCTTCAAAATCAACACTTGCCGAACCTGTTGCGGACAATCCTCCGTTATTGTTTGACTTGTAGTCAACAAATCCTCTCGTGAACAGGTACGTACATACGATCAGTGCCGCTGCAGCAATAAACACGCTGATCAGCGTTACGATCGATCTTATGATACCGATTGTCTTGTCATTGTTTTCCATTTCTCTTTCCCCTTCTTAACACTAAATATTCATTGGATAATCCTCAAAATAATCCTAGAATAATATACCACAAAACAGGCTGTAATAAAAGCGCTCCGGGAAAATCCCGAAGCGCGATTTTATTGCTTATTGAAATACTTTATTCCGGAATCCGGTTTGAAATACGTTCGGATATATCCGTCCGTAGACACTATGACAAACTCATTGGTCGATTTAAGATAATAAACGTCGTCTCCGTCCTCCGATTCCGTTTTATGCAGCGCCCTTGGATCTACAGGCACAGCAGCTGCCGCTTTCTCGTACTCCTCGGCTGAGGAAAACCCCATTTCCTTCCCATGTTTTTCATAATGCTCATTAAGGAGACGAGCATTCCGGAAAGTAAGTGCAGTTTGTGTATTCTGACCCTGCTGATAATCCGTCCGAATCCCTGTACAGCCGGCCATGAACACAGCAACGATCCCGATAATAACGCCGGGCAGGATTTTTAAGTATCTGTTCATAAATCCTCCTCCGGTAAAGGTTTCCTCACGTTATCCCGAAATCTTTCCTCGCAGGCACCGTATAGTCTGTAGTTCTTCCTGCACTCTTCCAGGCACAGATCGTTAGCGCCACCGGCAAACAGCGGATCATCCTCCTGAACCGGATCGTCCTCCCAGAAGCACACCGGGCAAACATCATATGCGCCGGCATTCGGCAATGTATGATACCCACAGCACGGGCATTTGAATTTACTCATGTTACTCAACGTTAACTTTTACAGTCACTGCCTTCCCGTTTATCTTGGTCTTAAGAGTCGCATTACCTTTACTCCTTGCGTGGATCACGAGATCGGAGTCAGCATATGCCACATTGTTCTTGTTGCTTATGAATGTGATCTCGTGCTCATCACTGATATGACCAAATTTTATCTCCCGGATTTCTCCGGACTTCATATCGATCGTATATGTGTATGGCTTGCCAACGAAAGAATCATCCGTGATCGAAGGATCCTCCACAAATACGTTAACCTTATACTCAAAGTTCTCATATGTTGCGGTAAGCACAGTATTGCCTGCGTTCGAGCCTTTGATCTTATTTCCTTTTTTGATCTCAAGGATATCATCTTCAGCTGACCAGTCGAGGTCACCTTTGGTGCCGTATGGCTTTATCTGCACAGTTGCACCCTTGTTCATGTGGATCGTCTGTGTCACAGGCTCGGATACAACTATCGTAATGTTTGCAGTATTACCTGTGTCATCGGTTCCCGTAAGTACTGTCGTACCTGATCCGATAGCTGTGATCTTTCCGGCTTTATTGATCTTAACACAATCATCCGCAAATATATAACCCTTGGGGATATCATCATCATCTACTGCAGTATCCGATGTCCAGGTTGCTTTTGTGGCCTTAAATCCCGTTTGTTTAAAAGCGATCGACTGATTCGGAACAAGATATACTTCCTTCGTAAAATCCCTCTTGCCTGTATTTGCATCTGCTACCTTTACGGTAAACTTATATGACACTCCATTTACATATGCGTAGACAGGTGTGCTGCCCTTTCTTAACGCCGTAACATTTCCTTTATCATCAACCGCAGCGATATCCGGCTGATCGCTCGTGTATATAACATCAAGTTCTCCGGTTCCCGAAAGTACGATCTTTCCTGTTTCCCCGGCGATCAGCGACACTGTCTTATCTGATTTTGATACTGTCGGCTCGATAACATCAGCATTAATCTCCTGGCCACTGCGTGACAGCTTTGCACTTCCAGCTTTCTTTGCGGTAACTGTACCTTTGCTCACCGAAACAACCTTGCTGTCACTACTCTCCCAGTCAACAGAGTTAAGGACAAATTTCTGCCCTTTTACAAGAACAATGCTTGTTGTATCTTTGTCTATATCAGGCTGTGTATCCGTCGCCCCTCCGTTCTCGCTTGTATCGATCTTATCCTCCGGTCCGGGTCCCGGCGTGGGAGTCGGAGTTGGTGTTGGCGTAGGTGTCGGATCCGGCTTTCCGTTTTCTTCAAGAGTCGTATAGCAGTCCGCGGGAGTGATAGTGTAATCAGCTAATACACCTGCAAGGATCAACTTATCAATATGGCCATTGGTAAGAGTTAGCGAAGTGTTTTTCTCTGTCATTCGTAGAGTTGTAAACTTAAGGGTGCCTGCATCCTCGCCTTGTATCACATTTCCCGAAACAGTCCATTCAGCATTATTTCCGGTTACCGCTGTAGGAAAACCGGATGAAGAAGTGTAGTTAAAATTCCCGCCGATAGTGGCTTTTGCTGTAGGCTCGGCCTTCCACATGCTCGCAGTATTAATAAAGTTGATGTCACCGGGCACGATCAGTTTTGCGTTCGTTCCAAGATATAGATTATCTTTGCTCTGTGTATAACTTCCGGTAACTTCAAGGGTACTTCCCTCGGACATAGTTACTGTACCGATTGCTTTGAAATCTCCTTCGTATTTGATACTATGACCACACAGATCTATATTATTAAACTGTAATCCAGTCTCTGTAGCTATAGTCATATCATTATTAAATCTGACACCGTTCAGATATCCGTTGACTATAACCTTTGATATCGTATCCGCTGTAGTTAGTTTATTGATGTTTGATATTGAGGTAAGGTTCAGTTTCTGCTCGTCTGTTCCGGTAAGCTTAAGGTTTTGAAACGTGAGATTTCCGCTGTCTTCACCCTGATTAATGCTTCCCGTGATAGACCACTCAGCATTATTTCCGGTTACCGCTGTAGGAAAACCGGCTGAAGTAGTGTAGTTAAAATTCCCGCCGATAGTGGCTTTTGCAGTAGTCTCGGCCTTCCACATGCTCGCAGCATTGATAAAGTTGATGTCACCGGGCACGATCAGTTTTGCGTTCGTTCCAAGATACAGATTATCTTTGCTCTGTGTATAACTTCCGGTAACTTCAAGGGTACTTCCCTCGGACATAGTTACTGTACCGATTGCTTTCATCTCGCTTTCCAATTTTATACTGTGTCCGCACAGGTCGATATTATTGAATTGCACCCCTGACTCCGTACCCAAGATCATATCATTATTAAATCTGACACCGTTCAGGTATCCGTTGACTATAACCTTTGATACAGTATCCGCTGTAGTTAGTTTATTGATGTTTGACTTCGAAGTAAGGGTCAACTTCTGCTCGCCTGTTCCGGTAAGCTTAAGGTTTTGAAACGTGAGATTTCCGCTGTCTTCGCCCTGATTAATGCTTCCCGTGATAGACCACTCCGCATTATTTCCGGTTACCGCCGTAGGAAAACCGGATGAAGTAGTGTAGTTAAAATCACCGCCGATAGTGGCTTTTGCTGTAGTCTCGGCCTTCCACATGCTCGCAGCATTGATAAAGTTGATGTCGCCGGGTACGATCAGTTTTGCATTCGTTCCAAGATAAAGATTATCTTTGCTCTGTGTATAACTTCCTGTAACTTCAAGAGTACTTCCCTCGGACATAGTTACTGTACCGATTGCTTTGAAATCTCCTTCGTATTTGATACTATGACCACATAGATCTATATTATTAAACTGTAATCCCGTCTCTGTAGCTATAGTCATATCATTTTGAAGTTTTGCTCCATATAGATATCCGTTGACAATAAGCTTCGAAACAGCATCAGTATATGTCAGATTTTTAATATAAGATTTTGATGTTAAGTTAAGTAGCTTTTCACCACTTCCATCCAAAACAAGATCTTCAAACGAAAGATTTCCGGTATCTTCATCCTGTTTT
>JAFZQP010000150.1 GCA_017620345.1 Lachnospiraceae bacterium | reverse complement strand
GTGACCCAGTCATCCTGACAGCTCGCGCGTCCGCCCTGGTTGGTCACGTTGTCAAACGCCTTCCACTCAAGTGCGACTATCTTATTGATCAGCGCATTCTTTGTGATCCTCTTCTCCTCTGATGATACTCCGTCTGATCTGCCACGGTCTGCCCCATAAGACAGCCCGTACAGTATCTCTCCGGTATGGTGATCGAGATAATTATCCGTATTTCCGGCAAGTCCGAGCTTATTCATCCGCATCAGTATATCTGTGCATATATCCTCAATGATCCGCTGTGAATCCGCCGCACCGACTCCGTTCTTTGACAGCGTATCAAGCATACTCGGGATATTGCCTGTATCCGTAAGCCCGGCAAGTCCTTTTCTCATCCACTTGAGATATGGCGCATACTTCCTGTTCAGAAGATACAACATCTGCATTGTATTCTTTAAAAATTCCGACAGGTATACTGCGGCAGTTACAGTGTCACCTCTTTGCAGCATCCTCGGATAATTGTACTGTCCTGTCTGTGACATGAGCGCGGCTGCCTGTGCGATCTTACATCTCCACACTTTTTCCGGGTAATATTCAAATATCTTCTTCCTTATCCACGAAAATCCGCCGAGTTCATCCGTAAAGACCTCGCCGTTTACGGCATGCGCAAGCTGGTCGTCACTTATTGCAAGCCATTCATCATCCGTCTTCGGTGCACGTTTGATCCCGATAAGCTCTTTGTAAAACTTTCCGACCGTAAACACGCCGACACGTTTTCCTGCATTTTTCGTATCAAGTCTCTTATAGCCCATGAACTCTTTCGGAAGTTTGTCGTATTCTTTCTGAAGCTGTTTTCCGATCTTCTTATGATCTTCCTTAGCAAGCCACATACAGAATCCCGGGCCGAAATCATGGTCCGTACTTATTTCATCGTCAAATCCGAAGCATTCACTCCCGCGTCCGACAAGACCTACGGCGATCCTGTCCTCATATTCGGGGAACATCTCATGTATCATGGGGCGCCCGTACTGCTCATAATACTTTCTTGATATATCAAGTCCCCGAATCTTTGCGCCGGTAGTGAAAATTGGGGACGGTTCTGAATTCTCATCCCCATTTCTCACTCCGCTGTCCCTCGCCGCAATTGCAGCCTCCATGTTCTGCTGCATTATCTCATATGCCCTGCTTTTTCCGACACATTTCTCGATCTCGGCAAGGGCCTTCTCATAGTATTTTATACTGGAATCATAGTCTTTTCGGATATATCTGATCTCCGCCTTTGCAGACAGCGCGGCACTGTAATGATAATCAGGTTCCTCATCCTTTTCGAACAGTTCGAATGCTTTCTCAAGATGATCCTCTGCCTCATCCAGGCGGTCAAGTTTGATAAGGGTTGTTGCAAGATTAGCATGCGTTGTTGCCTGTTCAACCCGACATTCAGGATAAAGCATTGATATGCCAAGAGCTCTTTCCAGACAGTCCACGGCACTTTCAAAATCGCCTTTTTCCTGAAACAGAAGACTCATGTTATTAAGAAGTGAGGCATAGAGCATTGAATCGGGTTCGACATTGGCGTCGTAGTATGATTTTACCTCCTGGTAAAGCGCACCTGATTCCCTGAGCATTCCGGCAGCGCGGTAAGCGTTTGCCACATTAAGGAGTGATGTGGCATGGGCCATAGAACTCTTATACGTGCTTCCCTCAAGTATGCCAAGGAGCTTTGACGCAAACGTGGTCATCTTGTCGAACTCGCTCGTTTCACGGTAATGCCCGATAAGTTCGTTAAGAAGCTGTATCATCACGTTCTCATCGCCCGACCCGGCTGCCTCGCTGAGCTTGTCGAGAATGAATCCCTCAACCTTATCTCCTTCATTGGCCGTATACAGTCTGTCTATTTCCGCAAAGATCTCGTCAATGTTCATTTATGGCTCCCTCCATGATTCCGGCAAACTACTATCAATTATAACACCATATCCTCCGGGCGGCAGTGAAGAACTTTTGCCAGAGAGATCACTTTATCAACCGATGCCTTGCGTATGTCCTTATCGCCTATCTCATACTGCTGCAATGTTCGAAGGTTGACCCCTGACGCTTCGGCAAGTCCTGCCTGCGTTAATCCGGCCAGCTTGCGATATACCTGAAGTCTGGATGTAAGCGTTCGCTCCCTGTACATATCTTCGATCGAATCAACCGCCCTGTCATCAGATACCGTATGTAATGCCGGAAACATTCTGAAAAGGTCCTCACTCTTGATCACACTGAAAATATGTCTGAATGCCAGTCCTGCCCTCCACTGGAACAAAGCCAGGATATACCCTGTCCAGTAATACGCATCCGCATCGTAACGTACAAGCGCATCCGGCCATTTGCGCGATACGCCGCATTTTTCCATGACGGAAATATACAGTTCGGTTCCCGACATGCCTGCAACCACCCTTGGGTCACCGCGTCCGAATCTGTCGGCAAACCCGCTGATCACAAAGCACTTGAAAACATGATCTATCTCCGCATCGCATGCGTAATGCGCATATTCCGTCATCTCCCCCAGATTTCGTTGTGCATCAAACAGATATGTTTCATTGTATGCGTAACTCATCTGCTGTCATCTCCTTGTCCACAATATCTCTTGCAAATATCCCATTCTCGGCATCCGATTCAAGTAATCTGTAAAAATCATTCCTGGCCGAAACATCTCTTTCCATCCATTTTGAATAATATTTCTCAGCATCAACAGGATCTGACCCGATAAATCTGATCGCCTCAAAACTTTTGCGGCTCTTGAGACATATCTGTTGACCCAGCTGACCTAATTTCATGGCATTTCCTAGCTGTTCAATGCTTATCGTATTGGAAAGAAACGACCTGATGAATGTAAAGTATGAATCATCTGCCCTGTATCCCTTTATGATGTCATAACCGGAAATATCCGGAGCAAATTCCCTTACAATATATTCCGCGATCCTCTTCTCCAAAGGGCTCGAATATCGTACCTTACGATTTAACAGAAGAAGGGCAAGCCATGAAACAATATCGGCATCATCAAACGTAAAAACCTCAAGGGATCCAATATCTATCTCGTATTTGTTTACAAAGCCTCCCTCCGGGGTCTGACATGCCCATTCTTTTGCGAGTTCTATATCTTCCGTACAATAAAACCCCTGACCGTAGTCATTCTCTCTCTTTCCGAATCCGTATAACGGTTCATCAACCTGAACCTTTGAGCCATGATATATGATCATTAACTAACCTCTTTTTCACACATTCAGCTACTTCTACAGAAGTATATCTATATTATACTTCTGTAGAAGTAT
>JAFZQP010000149.1 GCA_017620345.1 Lachnospiraceae bacterium | reverse complement strand
TCCTTCGCCTTAAAGACCTCTTGTTTTCTGTGTTACAAATTACTGGAATCTTCTTGGCGATATGATACGCCGGAATTGAAATAAGATGTGTTCCATTAATTCGTGAATACATCATAATCATCCGGCGCAGGATTGTCAATAAAAGATATTATGAATTAGCGAGCTTCTTCAGTTCCTCGAGCATCACACATGCATCCTCGTACGATTTGAACTGACATGTGCCAACCTTCTCATGACCGCCGCCGCCGTACTTAAGGCACAGGCTGCCGACATCAAGTGTTGCGGTCCTGTTAAGGATGCTGTATCCGATGGCGCATGCGAGTCCTTCGCCGCCTTTACCGGGTGTCATCCAGACGGAAATGTTCTGGTCGGGATACATACTGTAGATCATAAATCTGTTGCCAGTGTATATGGTCTCGACACCGCGAAGATCAGTCACGATAAGATTACCGAACACTTCGGTATGCTCCGTCACCATTTCCCTGAACTTCCTTGTCTGGTCCTCATACAGTTCTATCCTCTCGACAACATCGGGAAGAGCAAGTATCTCCTTTGTGGAAAGCTGTGCGCATGCCACAAGAAGCTTTTCCATAAGCTGATAGTTACTGATCGTAAAATTGCGGAATCTCCCAAGTCCTGTTCTCGGATCCATTAGGAACCCGACCAGGATCCATCCCTGGGGATTCTGTATCTCATCTATGGTAAGGTTTCCCGAGTCAACTTTGTCAACCGCCACCATAAGGTCATCAAACTGCGGGAACTTCTCCTTGCCGCCGTAATACTCATATATGACTCTTGCACATGAAGGTGCCGCGCTGTCACATCTTCCCTTGTATCTGCCCTCAAGCTGGTTACGCTCCTCTTCGCTTGAATGATGATCGAACCACAGTCCGCATCCTTCAACAAAAGGAACATTGGCAAGACAGTCGTCTGATGTTATCTCGACCAGTCCATCCTGCAGATCCTTAGGATGCGCAAATTTCCAATGGTCTACGATCCCTGCTTCAAGAAGCAGTGCTCCGCATGCAAGTCCGTCAAAATCCGATCTTGTAACTAACCTCATAGTAAACCCTCTTCTTTCTTGATAGCGACTTTATCATCATACATTGCCGAATCGGCTCTTGTAAACACATCTGCAACCTTCAGGTCATTTTCCGCATCATACACTGCGATACCGCCCGCGATCGATACGCGCTCCTCAGGCGTCGGATCCATGGATGCGATCTCCTTCATCCTGTCCTTCATCTTCTCAAACAGTGCTTCCCTATCGGTAAAATCATTCTCCATCAATACGACCGCAAACTCATCTCCGCCGATTCTGTATACGGGACTGTTCCTGAACGTCTTGCAAAGAAGCTGACAACAGTTAACGATATATGCATCACCGGCCTCATGTCCGAGACTGTCGTTGACCTTTTTCAGATTGTTTATATCAAACACTCCAATGCCGAACTTCAAAACAGCACCGGCCTTGATGAGTGAATTCAGTTCTGACTCTTTCGTTGCGTACGCCGCACGGTTCTTGACACTGGTCAGTGTATCCGTCTCCGTCAGTTCTATCAGTTTCTTATTGAGGATCCTGAGGCTGATATTCTGTCTGACCTTGGACATTATCACGTTGAACCGTGACATGAACTCAAACAGATGCTTCCCGTCTCCGACTATATCAACATTATCACAGAATACCATGTATCCGTAATTATCAGCTACTTCATGGATGGGCGCGAACACAAATACCCTATTCTTTTTATCGGGCGACCGATACGGTATGAGCTGTCTTGATTCAAATTCCGGAATGTCCATGACCTTGCCGTCTTCCATCGAGAATACAACGTTCATCTTCCTGCTGTATCCTTTTGTCCTGAAAACGGTATCTATGTTTGACATCGCCTTCTTGAAGCCGGGTTCCATGACTACATGGAATGACTTCCCGATGAATGTCGTATCCGACGCAAACGCTCTTCGCAGGTTTGCTTCAAACTCCTCATAAGTCGCTCCTGCAAGAACTTCTCCCTCGATCATGCTGACATTTCTCTCAAAGAGAGTCATCATCATACGATCATAGAAAACGCTCTTGCCCTGCATACGGCGAAGGTAATCAAGATCCCGTCCGCACCTGCATCCGCAGCTTTCGCTTTCAAACAGTTCGCAGCCTATGAGCACTTCCCTGTTACGTTTATTTCCCTCCATTACATCAAGCAGAAGTCTTACGGCATATCCGCCGAGTTCCTTGAACCTTTGGTCAACGCTTGTTATGGACGGGCTGTATATCTCTGCACTGTAATCGTTATCAAATCCGGTCACGAGTGTATCACTCGGAACTTCATATCCGATCTCCTCAAGTGTCAGACATACGGATATGGCAAGATTATCATTTGCACATATGAACGCATCCGGGAGAGGGACCTTATGGTTGCCATATCTTTCGCGGATAAAATCAGCCGTCAGCTTCGGCTCCCACATGCTGTAAAATATCTCAACACCGTCCTCGGAAATACCATGTTCTCTCAGGACTTCGCAGAGCATGTTGTATCTTATGTTAGAATCATCGTTATTGGCGTTGCCCGCGATGTAAATGGGGTTCTCGATCCCATGTTTTTCAACGACATGTGTATAAAGGCTTCTGGCACCGTCATAGTTGTCGCTTCCCACAAAGTAAGCATATTCATCCTTACGGCCTGTAGTGACAACGGGAATGCCCGCATCCTTACACCTGCTGATGATCTTTTCAAAAGCTGCCTCGTGATCTATCGCATTTCCGATGACAAGAGCTCCGTCAAAATCCTCCATGTTCGGAAGATTAAAAATATTCAGTTCACCGATCTTCAAGGCATCGGCTTCAACATATGGCGGGTAGCAGACAAATATATATATGTCCACATCCAGTCCCTGCACACGCTTTACAACACCTTTTGAATAGTCATGTACAAGGTCAAACGCCCATCCGCACGAAAACAGTGCAATCTTCTTGGGCACGTCAAACATCTCCTTCACAAATATATTGATCAATAAAATATTATATCAAATCTACCTGTCCCTAACAACAAGATAACCGATCAGATCGGCAAGGAATCTTCCTGACTCTGTATCGGCTCCCGGAAGGCTCTGCAGGCTGTCTACGGCCCGCTGCGAAACCTTTCTTACATCGGCCCCTGCTTTATCAAGGCCCACAAGCGACACATATGTTGTCTTGTTGTTCTTATCATCGCTTCCGGTAGGCTTACCAAGTATCTCATCATTACCGGTCACATCAAGTATGTCATCCACTATCTGAAATGCCAGTCCGATATCCGATCCGATCTGCTCAACCGTTTTGATCTCACTGTCCGATGCGCCCGCAAGGATGGCTCCTGTCATCATGGAAGACTCGATCATAGCTGCCGTCTTGTTCTTATGTATGAACCTGATCATATCCATCGTCACTTCGCCCGCTGGTCTGTTTTCCGATTCAATATCCGCAACCTGGCCAGCGATCATACCGTATATACCGGCCTTTTCGGCAAGTACCCGAAGTGCACGGTTTATGCGCCTCATCTGTACGGCATCAGCTGCATGATCGTATGACTTAAGTGCCGTCTCAAAAGCGTAGTTTAAGAGCGCATCTCCCGCCAGTATCCCCATAGCCTCGCCGAATTTGGCATGGGTACTCTTCATGCCGCGTCGCATATCATCATTATCCATGGCCGGCAGGTCATCATGGCAAAGCGAATATGTGTGGATCATCTCGATGGCCGCCATAAAAGGATGTACTATTCTCTCATCCGCACCGTTAAACATCCTGAAAGTCTCAAGCATGAGCATCGGACGCAGCCTCTTTCCGCCCACATGGATGCTGTAATTCATCGCAGTCATGACCGTCTTTGCCGGACCCTCCTCTGCAGGAAGAAACCCGTCGATGATCGCATCTATCGCCACTGCCTTCTGTTTTATGATATCGCTTAAGTTATTCTCCATCTGACTTTCTGTCCGCATCCTTGATGTCAAGCGCTCTGGCAAGCGCGGTGAGTTTTAAGTTCGTATTGTAAAAATCCTTGGTCGTACATCCTGCTCTTCCGCCACCGGCACATGCACATGCGCACGCACATGCACACGAACTGTGAACGCATGAACTGTGATGCCCGCCCGAACTTCTCGAAGGAGCACGATAGCTCGGATTAGGAATGCTTACCGAGCTGACTCTAATAAATGTATTCGGAGATGAACCATACCTGAACTCTCCGTTCTTGGTAAACGAAGCTGCTGCCTTTTCTTCTTTCTTGAGCTGTTCATCTGTGATCGTCTCTTCACTCTTAACAAGAGACTTGCCACAGTATTCGCAGAACTTGGCCCCATCCTTACGCGGCGCTCCGCATCCCGGACACGAATCGAAATATGTGATCTTCGTACGTGTAGTCTTTGTTATGGTAGGCTTATTGGTGTATCCGAATCCGCGGTTGAACAGGTATCCCAAGAATATCGGGAATGCGATAATACCTCCGCTCATAAGCAGACAGAACAGACCACCGATAAACGTGGCTATGGCATCACTTATCCCACCGCCATCGTTGCCCGCTTCCTCGCTCTTGGACAGATCGAACGCATACGCATCATTCGGATATGTCATCGTCACGGTATAGCGGTCGCCTTTTCCGAGACTTGTTTTCCATACGTTGTAGTCACCCTCTATCGAGCATTCCGGTGTGAACGCTACCGCTTTGTCATTATTCCATTTGATGATCAGGTTATCGACCTTGATATCATCAAACCAGCCGGGCGTGAAGGAATAAACCGTCTCACCTTCCTTCAGCTTATCCACCTGGTACATATAGTCCTGTACCACGAGAAAATCAACGCTTGCCGTTTCACCCTCGTAATAGTTTTTGTCCAGGTAAACTTCTGCGTAATTCCCCGAGCGGTTGATATGATCTACTGTTTTGCTGAGCCCTTCGGTCTTGATTACATGACTGTTCGGGATACCTATCTTCATCCACGTAAGAGGTCCTATTCCCGATCCCGAATCAAGGACCTTCCAGTCAATATGATAAGTCAGGTTAAGTGTTGCATCATCGTTGACATCAACAGTGATCGTATAGTTCTCGATCCTGTCGGTATCAGCCATTACGGGTGTTGCAAACAAAAGTATACCCGCAAGAAGGGTCAGTACAAATACCGTAAACTTATTTCTCATCGTCAGCCCCTCCTTCCGAATGATCTGTTAATGTCCGCAGTGGGCAGTTACCTGTCATCATCGCCGAGTAATCCCTTCTGTTGCGGCACTTTCCACTGTACCATATCTTCTCCCAGTCATCTGTAAGGAAATTACCGAGATTTCCGTCGGTCAGCCAGCTCTGACACGGCACCACATTTCCGCCCGGCGTTATCGCCATATTGGAAAGGCATGCTCCGCATGTCGGAACACTTAAGCCGTTCTCATGGAAGAATTCCTCATCTATCCATCCCGGAGATGTGAAGCTTATCTCCATACCGTTCGCATATGCGTAATCAACTGCCTCTTTTAAGACATCTCTTATCTCATCCTTACCCAACTGCAGCTTCTCGGATTCAGACAGTGTCGCATTTCCCGTCGTGATCAGCCCCGAGCATGTAACGTATGTGACACCGAGTCCGTGCAGGAACTCCAGCGTCTTCACATAATCCCTGTTCTTGGTGCACAGCGGCGTGTTGATGCTTATGTTCAGCCCCTCCGCAAGAGCGTTCTTAATGCCGGCAAGCGTTTGGTCATACATATCCGCTCCTACAAGTTCGTTATGAACGCTCTTATCATGTGAGTAGAATGTGATCTGTACGCTGTCAATGGAAGCCTCAAACAGTTTCTTACAGTACTCTTCCGTAAGCTTGATACCGTTAGTATTTAGCCTTGTCACAAACCATCTTGCATGATCGATGAGTTCGATCAGATCGTCTCTCATCGTCGGCTCTCCTCCGGTGAAAGTCACCTGCGGAATGCATACCTGTCTGCATTTGTCCAGTATATCCTTCCATTCCTGTGTCGACAGTTCCTCTTCTCCTGCCTGATCCTGTCCTGCCGCATAACAGTGGACGCAGCACTGATTGCAGTTCCAGCACCCCTTTTTGGTCATCGCCGATACCATAAGGTCCATTCTGTGCGGAGCTCTCATATGCTCGGCATAGTCACCGATATTGATATACTCAATGTACTCGTCAGGTTTTTCGCCGTAGGCGATCTGCGTGAACGTGTTCATTATCCTGTAGATATCCTTCTTGATGATAAACTTCGGGATAAACCTGTATACCTTGCGTACCGTTGTAAGAGTACTCTCGATTATGCTTTGGATATCTTCATCGCTCACCGGTCTTCCGTGATATTCATTGATGGCGTCGATCAGCATGGACAGCAGAACTGCCCACGAAACGTTGATCGGTATTATATCCTGCCCGTTTATTATCACAACACTGCTCACAGGCTCCGGTCCGTCATACTTCGGCGGCACCATGTGAATGCGCACAACACCCGGTCCTTCGGGATTAAGCGTTGTGTGCTTGATCTCATTCAGATTTTCTTTGATGTAGTTAACTACACGCTTAGGATTTTTCATCTTTTGTCCTTTCTAAACGTCGTTCTTTCAAACGCGATTTGCCGTAATTATATCATATATTTATTGCACAAAATGAAAAAAATTTGTATGATATGGCTTGTTTGAATATGCCAAAAGGAGGCCCGTTATGAGCACAAATATTGAGACAAAATGTCTTCATGAAGGATATGAACCGAATAATGGCGAGCCGCGCCAGCTCCCGATCTGGCAGAGCACGACATGGAAATATTCCACGAGCGATGATATGGGTGCGCTTTTCGACCTTGAAGCAGAAGGTTATTTCTATACAAGGCTGCAAAACCCCACCAATGATCTTGCCGCAAAGAAGCTTACCGCTCTTGAGGGCGGCTTTGCGGGAATGCTCACTTCATCCGGTCAGGCAGCCAATTTCTTCGCGGTTTTTAATATATGCACGGCAGGCGATCACTTCATAGCATCCTCTGCGATCTACGGCGGAACTTATAATCTGTTCCTTGTCACTATGGCGAAAATGGGGATCGAATGCACTTTTGTCGATCAGACACTGTCCGAGGAAGAGCTCTCCAAATACTTCAAGCCGAATACAAAAGCAGTATTTGCCGAGACGATCACTAATCCGACATGCACTGTGCTCGACATAGAAAAGTTCGCTCACCTGTCTCACAGTCACGGTGTACCGCTCATAATCGATAACACTTTTGCTACTCCCGTTAACTGCCGCCCGATAGAATGGGGCGCCGATATCGTGACTCATTCAACAACGAAATACATTGACGGCCACGGGATCAGCGTTGGCGGTGCCGTGATAGACAGCGGAAACTTCGACTGGATGGCACATAAGGATAAGTTCCCGGGGCTGACAACTCCCGACGACAGTTACCACGGGATCGTATATGCCGAGAAGTTCGGCAAAGCCGCATATATCACAAAAGCGACCGCACAGCTCATGAGAGATCTCGGCTGTATCCAGTCGCCTCAGAATGCATTTTACGTAAATACCGGGCTCGAGTCCCTCCATGTACGCGTACAGCGCCATTGCGAGAACGCGTTCAGGGTGGCATCTTTCCTTAAGAGCCACGAGAAGGTTGCATGGGTACACTACCCGGATCTTCCCGATGATGAATACCATGATCTTGCAGCCAAGTATCTTCCGAACGGATCATGCGGGGTTCTGTGTTTTGCGATAAAGGGAGGACGAGAGCGTTCCATCGCGTTTATGGATAAGCTTAAACTTGCCACGATTGCGACTCATGTTGCGGATGCCAGGACATGTCTTCTTCATCCTGCCAGCCATACACACCGTCAGCTGTCTGATGAGCAGCTTGCCGAGGCCGGCATCTCACCGGATCTGATACGTTACTCGGTAGGACTTGAAAACGCCGATGATCTGATCGCAGATCTGACCCGGGCGCTTGATTCGATCTGATATGTCACTTATATGTTAAACCACGGCGGGATCACGGCTTCAAAGCCCTGGCCCCGCTTTTTTATCTGCACTTTTCTGATCTGCTTCTTGATGATGTCGGGAAAATGATCGAGCACGAACTGCTTGATCCGAAGTTCCCTGTCCTTCTTCGCAAGCCCTGCCGGCGTATACCTGTCTATCCCATGGGCCTTCTGTATCAAAACGCTCTCCATCAGAGTGTCATGATAATTGACGGATGACACCCCGTCCGCAGTCGTGATGCAAACTACAATACCCGAATCGGTAAACTGTCCTCCGATATCACGTACCGTGAGCAGAAAATCATAATCCGCGCTGTATCTGTATGAGGTATTGAAGGGATGCTCCCGAAGGATATCGGCCCTGGCAAACGCCGACTGATGTGAAAACGGCATGGCTGTTTCCATCCGCCCGATCTTTTTCCCGAACAGATGAAATTCTCCGTGTTCATATACGACACAGTCACCGTATATAACGGAAGGCTTTGTATCATTCGATCCGCCAATGATCCCGGATATGTGTTTTAAGACACCGGTATTGTAAAAACAGTCGCCGGCGTTCATGAAGCATATATATTCACCCGACGCAGCCTCTACGGCCTTATTCATCGCATCATATATGCCTTCATCGCTCTTTCGGATATACTTACAGTTGATCCCCTTTTCTCGGAATCTGTCAATATATCCGGCAACGACTGTCTGCGTATCATCGGTCGATTCCCCGTCTTCTATCACGTACTCATAATCGGTGCAGTCCTGCATAAGAACCGATTCCATCGTAGCCGGAAGGAGCCGGGCCGCATTGAAACATACGGTTATCACACTTATCTTGATAGGGATCACTCCTCTTCTTTAGTGATGAATATCGGTCTGTTCTTGGTCTCAAGATATGTCTTTCCAAGGTACGCTCCGACTATACCTGTACATAACAGCTGCGTACCCGAAAAGAATACGATGATACATATCATGGACGGCCATCCGCTCGTCGGATCTCCGTAGATCAGCGTCTTGATAATGACAAACAAAATAAGGACGAATGCGAGGAATGTTACTATAAATCCAAGCGTTATGACAAATGAGAGCGGTGCGGTGGAAAATCCGAGAATAGCCTCGAGAGAATATCTGAGCAGTCCGAAGAATGACCATTTGGTCTCGCCCGCTACTCTTTCCACGTTTTCAAATTCTATCCATTTGGTCCTGAAACCAACCCAGCTGTATATTCCTTTTGTGAATCTGTTGTTCTCACCGAGTTCCAATATCGCATCGACCATCCTGCGCGTCATGATACGGTAATCTCTGGCGCCGTCCACGAACTCGATATCACTGATCTTGTTCATCAGCCTGTAGAACATCCTGGCGAAGAAGGATCTTATCTTTGGTTCACCCTTTCTGGTCACTCTCCTTGTTGCCGCAGAATCATAACCTTCTTTTATGACCGCCTCATACATTTCGGCCAAAAGCTCCGGCGGATCCTGAAGGTCGGCATCCATGCATACAACATGATCGCCCGCTGCCTTGGTAAAGCCCGCATACAATGCAGCCTCTTTTCCGAAATTCCTTGAAAATGAAACATATCGGACTCTCTTATCCTTTTCGCGAAGCCGCTTGATAACACCGATCGTATCATCCTTGGATCCATCATCGATAAATATGTATTCAAATTCCACTCCCGGAAATCTTTCCTCGAATTCCTGCCTTGTCTTATCAATGGCATCATAAAAGAAAGGTATCGCAGCCTCTTCGTTATAGCATGGAACTATGACAGATAATAAACTCATTTATTCTCCTTTATGCTCTGCCCGAAGCAAATCCCCGACTTCGGCCGTATTACCGGCGCTGTCGTCTTTCATATAACCCGGTGTAACATATATGACCTGACATGCGTGAGGGGCACTATCCTGACTGACCCCGTCCTCACTCTCAATCCTGTTTACCACGATGGAGACATTGTCCCCGTTCGGTTTCATGATCTCTATCGTATCACCGACACAGAATTTATTCTTCTGCGTGATCCTGAGCCTGCCGTCGCCGGTAACTTCCTCTATGATCCCGAGGAACACATATTCCACAACATATGTGCTGTTATCATATATCTGTGATTCCTCACCCGGAGATCCGAAATAGAATCCTGTCGTAAAGTTTCTGTATGTGCACTTGCCGATCTCGCTGCGGTACCATTCAAGGTTATCTCTGTATGTATCCAATGACATACAGTAGTCATCGATGGCCCTGCGATATGTCCTTGCAACCGTCGCAACATACAGCGCCGTTTTCATGCGGCCTTCTATCTTGAAACTGTTTATCCCCGCTTCGATCATCTCGGGGATGTGCTCGATCATGCACAGATCCTTGGAGTTGAATATGAAAGTACCACGCTCGTTTTCCTCTACAGGCATGTACTCGCCGGGACGCATCTCTTCAACAACGTCATACTTCCATCTGCACGGATGGGTACACTCTCCGCGGTTCGCGCTCCTTCCCGTCATATAAGCGGACAGAAGACATCTGCCGGAATATGATATGCACATCGCTCCGTGAATGAAGCATTCTATATCCATATCCGCCGGGATCTTGCGCCGAAGCTCGGTGATCTCATCAAGCGTCATCTCACGCGCGCACACTACCCGTTCGGCCCCGAGCTTATGCCAGAATTCAAACGTTATGTAATTTGTATTGTTTGCCTGTGTGCTGATATGTACCGGTATCTCCGGACACACCTCCCTCTCGATCTCAAATATCCCGGGATCGGCTATGAGTATCGCATCGGGGCGAAGTTCCTTCAGTTCGGAAAAATACCGTTTCGCTTCATCCATGTCGCGGTCATGCGCATATATGTTTGCCGTAACATGCACTTTAACGCCATGCTCGTGAGCGAACCTGATACCTTCAGCCATTTCTTCCATGGAGAAGTTCTTCGCCTTGGCACGCAGGCTGAACGCCTCACCGCCTATATATACCGCATCTGCGCCGTAACGCACCGCAGTCTTTAATACTTCAAGGCTTCCCGCCGGTACGAGAAGCTCCGGTTTTGTCGAAGTGTTCATTGATCTCATGAATAGTTTACAAAGCCTTAACGGAAAGAGTCATGCCGTCACCTATCGGCAATATCGTCGTCTCCATTTCCTCATCCTCGGAAAGCGTGCGAAGAAATTCTCTCATCCTGGCATGGATAGTACGGTCTCTTCTTCTTACCGCAAATCTCGACAGGACTATATCTCCGTCAAAGAGTACATTATCGCATATAAGGACTCCTCCGTCCCGAAGCAGCTTCTTGCACACAGGGTAATAACTTATATACTGCGCCTTTGCCGCATCGACAAAGATCATGTCATATGACAGGCCCTTACCCGCAAGGTCTTCTATTACCTGCTGCGCATCTCCTTCTATAAGCCTGATCCTGTCCTCATATCCCGCATCCGCAATGTTTTTCTTAGCTACGGGAATGCGTTTTTCATAATTCTCTATAGTATCGATATGAGCGTTATCGGCGTATGTTGCCATGAATATGGCTGAAAATGCTGTAGCGGTTCCTATCTCCAGTATCGATGACGGTCTTATATCGGCAAGCACAAATCTGATGAGACTCTGTGCGCTCTTTCTTATCATCGGGATACCGTCGGCGTGTGTGATTTTCTCCAGTTCCTCAAGATAGGGAGTATTACTTCTTTGCAATGACTCTATAAAAGCAGCCGTTCTCTCATCGGTGATCACTGTCCGCCACCACCGTCATCGGCCTCGTTACCTTCAGATTCCGCTCCCTCCTCGTAAGGATCGTGAACCTCTTCCTCTTCGGGAAGTTCGTCCTCCTCGGTTCCTTCCCATTCTCCCGAAACCTTGTCAAGCGCGGACTCCTCAGACAGCGGAACATCCGAAAGAGCAGTTCCGTCATCACCCTCGTCTTCATCAGTCGTTTCCGAATCCTTTCTCCCGGCGATGATCGCAAACATATCATCAGCCGTCATCGACGTATTGAGGGTATAAAATCCGGGCTTGATATCGGCATCATAGACCGAGCATTTCTTCTGTGCATAGAAAAGCTTTGAATCCCTGATAAGTCCCTTTTCTTCAAACATCCTGGCAACGTCCATAGTCGAATCACCCTGGACTATCGTGACCGCAACATCACGGCCGGGCGCCGGACTCATTGCCTCTTCGGTAAATATCCTGAATCCAAAATCATATGCTTCCTGTCCTATGCGAAACACGACGAGTATCGCGATCGCAAGTATCGCCGCCCTCACTATGAATCCCATGAAACCGAGGGCTATGCTTTTAATGTTCATCTGTGTACCTCTTACAGTTCTATATCTATATCCTCGACTATGGTCCCGATAGTCTCCTGTACCATTGTCATATACAGCGATTCGGCACGTATATAATCATACACTGCCGTATTTTCAGTCAGTTCCTCATACTCATCCTGCAGAGAATCAGCATAATCGCTGTTTCTGTCATTCTCCGGGATCTCCATCAGTTTTTCCTGAATATATCTTGCACGCTCTATAAGATGGCTCGTCTCCCTATTGGCACGGACAAGCTTCTTCTGACCGATGTAATCCTTGTATTCCTGTGTCTGCCTGATGGCTTCCGAAACAGCCCGTGCTGTTTTTGTCAGTGTATCGCTCAGCATGTCAGACCTCACTGTCTTCGTATTCCATAATGATCGGCAGGATCATCGGGCTTCTCTTGATGCGTTTCCATATGAATCCCGAGAGCGCATCCTTGATAGTATCCCTTATCTTGACCCTGTTCGTGATATTCTTGTCCTGTACCTTCTCTATCGCCTCTATCACGACTTCCTTGGCCTCAAGCATGAACTCATCGGATTCCTTGATATACACGAATCCCCTCGACATCACCATGGGGCCCGCAACAACGATATTGGTACCGGGTTCAAGAGTCATGCAGACTATCACGATACCGTCATCGGCAAGCCTCTGTCTGTCGCGAAGAACAACGTTTCCTACATCTCCTACGCCGAGACCGTCTACAAATACCGCACCGTTCTGTACTTCCCCGACAACCTTTGCGCCGCTCTTATCTATCTCGAGAACCTGTCCGTTCGACAGTATCTTGACGTTTTCTTTCGGCACTCCTACATCTATCGCAACACTTCTCTGCGCCATAAGATGGCGGTGCTCTCCGTGAACGGGGATGGCAAATTTCGGTTTGGTAAGAGTATATATAAGCTTGATCTCTTCCTGGCAAGCATGACCGCTTACATGCGTATCCTGGAAGATGACTTCGGCTCCTTTAAGGCTCAGTTCATTGATCACCTTGAACACGGCTTTTTCATTGCCGGGTATCGGATTCGATGAAAAGACTACAACATCTCCGGGTTTGATCGATACCATCCTGTGCATGTTCGTTGCGATCCTCGAAAGGGCTGCCATCGATTCACCCTGGCTTCCCGTCGTGATGATCACCGTCTTCTCGTCCGGATAATCCCTTATCTGGGATATATCGATGAGTATCCCCTCGGGTATCTTTACATATCCCATGTCGATGGCGGTCTTGATTATATTGATCATGCTCCGCCCTTCGAGCACTACTTTACGTCCGTACCGGCTGGCCGAATTGATGATCTGCTGTACCCTGTCAACATTTGAAGAAAACGTAGCAACAAGTATACGTGACGTACCGTGATCCGAAAAGATCGCATCGAGCGCCCTTCCGACCGTTCTCTCCGAGTTGGTAAAGCCCGGACGCTCCGCATTCGTCGAATCACACAAAAGAGCCAGTACACCCTGTTTTCCGAGCTGTGCAAATCTTGCCAGATCTATGGGATCTCCGAACACCGGAGTATAATCAACCTTAAAATCACCCGTATGAATGATCACACCCACAGGAGATGTTATCGCAAGAGCACAGGCATCGCTTATGCTGTGATTGGTCCTGATGAACTCGACCTTTATCGATCCGAACTTAACCGTCTGTCCGAACGACACAACATGACGCTCGGTGATGTCCATCATCTCATGCTCCGTAAGCTTGTTCTCGATGAGCGCCATCGTAAGTCCGGTTCCGTATATCGGCGTGGACAGCTTTTGCAGAACATAAGGGATGGCCCCTATATGATCCTCGTGTCCGTGCGTGATAACAAGTCCCCTGACACGGTCTATGTTCTCCTCCAGATACGTTGTATCGGGGATCACAAGGTCGATACCGAGCATGTCATCCTCCGGAAAAGCCAGCCCGCAGTCGACAACCACGATATCGTTATCATATTCAAACGCAGTTATGTTCATACCTATCTGGTCAAGTCCGCCAAGAGGTATGATGCGCATTTTTCCTTTATTCAAAATCTATATCCCCCAGACTTTCGGCGAAAACACTTGCAACAGCGTCAAGCTCCACATCATCCTCTACCGGGATGTACACAGCCTCCGCGTCACTTTCATCGGATACCTCCTTCAGTATCATCGCCTCGGCTTCGTCTTCGAGCGAATCCGAAACCAGTATATAATTACAGTTGCTGATACGTGTCTCGTCTATAACATAGAACTCGCAGACACCGTCATCAGTTGTGAATTTGATCTTTTCCATTTATCTCCTGTTTACTTTGATGATGCCGTGGCATCTATGTAATTTTGTAAAATGAGCATTGCCGCTATCTCGTCAACATATTTGCTGCGGTCAATACCTTTAACCCCGGTCTCGGACATCGTCCTGTGAGCCTCAACCGTCGTCAGTCTCTCATCCCATAATAAAACCGGAAGACCGGTCCTTCGCTCGAGCATTTGGGCAAACTCTTCGCTCTTTCGCGCACGGTCTCCTATAGTATTATTCATATTCTTGGGATACCCCAATACTATCTTTTCAACATCGCCGTACTGCGCGATGATCTCTTCTATCCTGGCACATGTCTTGCGAAGTTTGTTCTCGGATTCTCTCCTTATGATCTCTACTCCCTGAGCAGTCACAAGAAGCGGATCGGATATCGCAACACCTACGGTCTTGCTCCCGTAGTCCAATCCCAGTATCCTCATATCAATGCCAGCCGTTGCTCTTGATATATGATGTCAGAAGTTCATCAACAAGCTCATCTCTTTCAACCTTCATGATCATGCTTCTGGCCCCGTTATGGCTCGTGATATACGTCGGATCGCCTGACATGATATAGCCCACGATCTGGTTCACAGGGTTGTATCCTTTCTCCGTAAGCGCATCATAAACAGTCTCAAGGACGACCTTGACTCCGGTCTCGGGCTCTGTCTGAACATTGAAAAACTGAGTGTTTCCTAAATTCTGCATATCTGTTCCCCTTTACTTTTTGATAGCCACGCCATTAGAATCCTGTTTCGCATGGATTCCCCATTAGCATTGTATCGCATAGTTTGTCAAAACACAAGATACGGGTTATCTGCCCGCTTTGCGTCACCGGAAGCATCGCTTTGACATATTCCGGAGTATAGCCCACGGTGTATTCTTTTCCGCCTGCGGTTTCGGTATCCTCGGTCAGAACGTTTACCTCTTTTCCAAGATAATAACTTGCAAAATCACGCTTCCTGCGATCCGAATCCGCGATAAGCGCTGCCGACCTTTTGGTCTTTACCGCATCGGTCAGATGTCCTTCCATCCTGTCGGCAACCGTCCCTCTTCTTCGTGAATACTTGAAAACATGGCATTCATACAGATCGATCTCGTCAAGGAACCGTCTCGTCTGTTCGAATTCATCCTCGGTTTCTGTCGGAAATCCGACTATTATATCCGTAGTTATCGCCGGGTGTTCATACAGGCTCCTGATGAGATTGACCCTGTCCGTGAACTCAGCCGTCGTATAGTGTCTGTTCATCCTTGCAAGTACTGAATCGGATCCGCTCTGGAGCGAAAGATGAAAGTGCGGACATACCTTGTCGACAGAAGCAAGCGTTTTTACAAACTCTTCCGTCATAAGCCGCGGCTCAAGGGACCCGAGCCTTATCCTGCCAATCCCGTCTACCGAGGCTACATCCTCGATCACCGACAGAAGTTCCCTGTTTGTACTGTCCTTACGGGCAAAATCATTGTAGTTACCTTCTATCCCATACGAGCTTAAATGAATGCCCGTGATCACGACCTCTTTGTATCCGTTATCCGCAAGCCTCTTTGCCTCTTCAATGATGCTCTCGCGGCTCCTGCTCCTTGCACGGCCTCTTGCAAGCGGTATGGCACAGTAACTGCAGAACTGGTTGCAGCCGTCCTGGATCTTCATGAACGCCCGCGTATGCTCGCTCGTTCGCGATATCGACAGCTCCTCGTATTTACAGTCACCGGTAAGATCGCTTATCGTCCTGCCGCCGAGCGTTTTGCCATCCACCGTTTTTTCCCTGTTTTCCAGGTATTCCTCGACAATATCCACAAGCTGTGACTTATGATCATTGCCCACGGCTATATCTATCGAAGAGTTGGCAACTGCCGCATCGGGGTCGTTTTGTACATAGCAGCCCACCGCAACGACTACAGCATCGGGATTTGCGGCTTTCGCCCGGTTCAGCATCTGCCTACTCTTGTGATCCGCGATATTGGTCACGGTGCATGTATTCACAATATATATGTCTGCTTTTTGTGCAAATTCAACAATTTCATATCCCCGTTTTTGGAACATTTGCGAAATTCCATCCAACTCGTAAGAATTAACTTTACAACCGAGGTTGTGAAATGCTACCTTTTTCATAGGAAAACTCCGTATTTTTGGTGTTTTTTGAGAATTGACTTTTACTCTTGCCGGAATTATATTAATGCCGTGAACAAAGAGAATAAGTTAAAGGTAAACAAAGGAGGGTTTTTTCATGAAGACAATTAAGATCTCATTGAATTCAATTGACAAAGTAAAGTCATTCGTTAATGATGTTACAAAGTTTGACTACGATTTCGACCTTGTATCATGCAGGTACGTTATCGATGCCAAATCGATCATGGGTATTTTCAGCCTGGATCTTTCCAAGCCCATCGATCTTAACATCCATACAGACGGAAACGCTGATGACGTTATGGCAGTTCTTAATCAGTACGCCGTTTAATTCAGTAAAACATGAGGATCACGCGAAAGCGTGGTCCTTTTTTATTTCCGTCATCTCCCAGCCTTGAACATCACGTGGTCGAAAGACTCCAGCATATCCGCATCCAGCGCATCGTAGTAGTCCCTGTTTTTGTTGTAATCCTTCCTCTTCAGTATATATACGGCTCCATCCCGTATGTTCCCCTTGTCCAGTTCAGCGTAGTACAGATCTATCGTGGCACTTATCTTACCTTCAATGTCTCTCGCAAAATAGTAATTGTTCTGGCGCATGCCGTGAAGATATCCGTAATACGCTGTCTGCATCGTTATATCGTTATCGGTATACAGGAAGATGAACTCTTTTTCCCCGTGGACAAAATCGGCAGGCTCTCCCTCATCCCAGACGGTCCTGATCGCATGGTCTCTCATGTACAGTTCATACCTTCCCGCAAATGCATTTGACATGTCTGCGATCTGAAGCACCAGCGCACCGGCCAGCGCTATTGTCCCCACACGGGTGCGTCTGAACGTATATGCCGTAAAGCTTATCGCGGCCGTCATGAGTATGTACATAGCAGGCCATATGAGTCTTCCGTTTGACCGAAATACCGACATCGGCCTTGCGATAAAAGACGGCAAAGGCAGCCACACTATTTTGATATCATTGTAGGAAATGTTCGGAAAGACCGCTGCCAGAAACGATACCGCTACTATCGCTATGGCCAGCCTCCCATACAGGTTTTTGGAATGAAACGCCTCCTCGGGAACATGCCTTACGCGTCTTATAACCATCCCTGCCGCCACGATCACAAACAACATCAGTATCCCGGCGCCCAGATACGCCATTCCCTCGTACTGAAAATCATTCTGCAGAGGCAGTCTCGGAAGGATCTGTCCTATCTCCCACGGATTGATGAATGTGTTCAGATTGCTTCCGAACGTCCCCAAACCGTATCCTTCAGCGCTTGTTCCTCCGTAGAACCCTCCGAGTATATACAGGTTTATAAGGCCTGCTGCGCAAAATGACAGAAACGGTGCTACAGCCCGTACATATCCCTTCTGTTTTACAAGCTCCGAAAATACAACAGCCGCGAGCATCATACCCGCCATCGGAAGAAAATATGAGTGTATACCTACGCATACAAAACCGATCAGTCCCCAGTACAGAGTACGCCTTACATTTGATCCGATGATATCGTTATATACCCACAGCACCATCGCGGCTATAACGATGAACTGCGCCCCCAGAGCCGTATGAAAGAACATCCTCTGAATGACCGGTGCGCTTATCACATAAAAAACCGAGCCGATGATACAGCAGCTGTCACTGTCAACGAATCTTCGCAAAAGAAGCGCCGCAAACCCGCCCATCAGCGCAAAAGAGATAAGTCCAAACAGTCCGAAATACTGGAATGTTACGGGAAGGTACGGAGCAAACAGCTTGAAAATCACAGCGAACATCGGAATGGAATCGGTATATATTATCGACATGCTGTCAGGATATGAAAGAGTGTCGATGAGTCCTATCGGAAAATGCCAGGGATTACTCCTGAAATGGCACCATGCGATATAGTGCTGACGCAGATCATGATCGTTGTCGAACAGCCACCCCGTATTCGTAAAATCAAGAACGCGAACGCCGTATATACCAAGAAAGCATACGGCTCCTATAATGGCACATATGAGAAATAATACCTTTGCAGATATCCTGTTCTTATATGACATTTATGACCTCATCAGTTTCAAGAGCCTTTGCCACCAGCTCATCGATACAGGAAGCAAGTCTTTCCTCAGACTTCTTTATTGCCTTAAGCTCAGGTTTCGTCACGGGATGCTTTGCAACAAATATCGTACAGCAGTCTTCGTACGGGAGTATCGATGTCTCAAAGGTGTCTATCTTTTCCGATACGGCAATGATCTCCTGCTTGTCAAACCCTATGAGCGGGCGAAAAACAGGTAATTCACAAACTTCATTCGTCACAGCCAGCGACTGCATAGTCTGGCTTGCGACCTGACCTATGCTCTCGCCCGTAACAAGCGCAAGACATCCGTTTTCCTGCGCGATATGCTCGGCTATCCTCATCATGTATCTGCGCATGATTATAGTAAGCTGCTCATGCGGGCATTTTTCATATATCGCAAGCTGTATATCCGTGAAGTTGATCACATGAAGGCATATCGTACCCGTAAATCTCGAAACCTTTTTGGCAAGATCGATAACCTTCTGTTTTGCCCGGTCACTCGTATAAGGCGGTGCATGAAAATACACGGCATCTATCTTGACGCCACGCTTTGCAACCATGTATCCCGCTACCGGAGAATCTATCCCGCCGGACAGGAGCAGCATTGCTTTTCCGCCGGTTCCTACCGGCATTCCGCCGGGCCCCGGGATCTGTTTGGAATATATGTATATGTTCTCGCGGACTTCAACACAGAGCTCTATCTCCGGTTTGTGAACGTCCACTTTCATCTCCGGGAACGCATCAAGTATCGACGCCCCGAGTTCCTCGTTCATCTGTGTGGAACGCACCGGAAACGACTTGTCCGCACGCCTTGCAAAAACCTTGAAAGTCCTGTTCTTATCCGGATACTCCTCGTCAACGTAGCGGATGACCGCTTCAGTAAGCTTTTCGAATCCTTCATTTTCAAGCTTTACTACCGGACAGATCGCATTGATCCCGAATACCGTCTGAAGTGCCGATATTGCCTCGTCATAGTCATAGTCCGACAGGCAGTCCACATAGACCCTTCCCTGAGTCTTCGATACCGCGAACTCACCGTCGACGTTTTTCAGCACCTGTTTCATGCGATGCATGAGGGCGTCCTCAAACATATAGCGGTTCTTGCCTTTGATGGCTATCTCGGCATATTTTATCAAAAATGTCTGGTATTTCATTCTTATCTCCTGTTGCTAGCGGCGCGAAAACTTACGAAGCGTGGGAAGTTCTTCCGAAAGTACCGAAAGCGTATAATCAAGTTCTTCCCGTGTTGTTTTCTGAGAAAACGAAAATCTTATCGTTGAGTCAAGTAACTTGCTGTCAAGACCTATCGCCATAAGAGTCCTGCTCTTGGCAGGCTTGTTTGACGAGCAGGCACTTCCCGATGATACGCAAATCCCCTTTGCTTCGAGGGCATGGAGCAGTACCTCGGCCCGCACTCCGGCAAAAGATGCGCTCACTATATGAGGTGCGCTCATTCTGATCGCAGCTGCCAGATCATTCTCATACGATTCGTCAAGCCCGTTCAGGAAAGTACCGGGAAGCTTTGAAAGTTCTGCCGCAAAGTATTCCTTGAGTTCATACATCCTGCCGGTCTTTGACTCAAGATCGTCATATACAAGACCAGTGGCAAGACCGAGTCCTGCGATCCCCGGAACATTTTCCGTACCGGATCTCATCCCTTTCTGCTGGCCTCCGCCGAATACGATCGGCCTGATCTTGACCTTATCACCTATATAGATAAATCCTACGCCTTTCGGGCCATGGATCTTATGGGCGCTTACCGATACAAGATCGACCTTCATCCTCTTCGGATGTATTCTGACCTTGCCGAATGACTGCACCGCATCGGTATGAAACAACACTCCCGGATTGCAGCTCTTTGCGACTGCGGCCAGCTCTTCGATATCGTTCATCGATCCGATCTCGTTATTTACATGCATAATCGAAACAAGGATCGTATCATCCGTCATGGCTGCACGAAGTGCATCGGGGGTAACTTTCCCGCTCTTATCAACATCCAGATACGTTACAGTAAAGCCCTCTTCTTCGAGATACTTCATGGTCTCAATAACAGCCGGGTGCTCCGTCGCGGTCGTGATCAGTCTCGTGCCGGCGCGTCTGTTTGCGCGTGCGCAGCCTATAAGAGCAAGGTTGTCGGATTCGGTTCCGCCGGACGTGAAGAAGATCTCTTTCTCGTCGACTTTCAGCTCCTTTGCGATGATGCTCTTTGCTTTCCTGATCTCGCCTTCGGCATCGACGCCTGCCATGTGCATGCTCGAGGGGTTGCCGTAGGTGCTGCGCATAATCTGCGACATGTATTCGGTTACTTCATCAAATTGGCGCGTGGTCGCGCTGTTGTCGAGGTATACGTTCATATTATTTCTCTATATTATATGATATCCACGAAAGTACGACGAGAGGCGCGGTTTCGGTGCGAAGGATGCGGTGTCCGAGGGTTACCGGTATGATGCCGGCAGCCGTGGCGAGCGCGATCTCCTCATCTGTAAAGCCGCCCTCCGGTCCTATGAACACCGCAACCCTTGACCCGGGTCGGATGCTCCCGATGATCTTCCGGGTTTCGTTCATCGAATCCGGATCCGCAAGTTCGTACGGTATGATCCTTGTATCAAATGTGCTGCAATCCTCAATCGCTTCCTGCATCGTCATCACAGGAGTCACCTGAGGGATCACGGCTCTTTTCGACTGCTTTGCCGCGGTTTCGGAAATCGTATTCCAGCGTGCGATTTTTTTGTCCTGTCTGCTTCCGTCAAGCTTTACTATGCTTCTGGCTGATGCGACCGGAACTATCCTGGACACTCCGAGTTCAACCGATTTCGTGATGACATATTCCATCTTATCCGCCTTCGGCAGTGCCTGATACAGCACCACCTCGCAAGGCAGTTCAACGTTACTTTCCTTAACGAACAGAAGGTCAAGTTCCACGGTCTCATCGGTGTACCCGCTGACAGCACACCTGTACTCGTTCTCATCCCCGGGTATCATCAAAGAGACCTCTTCGCCCTCTCTCATCCGCAGGACATTTTTGATATGGTTCCTATCCGGTCCCGTTATGACCGCCTTCTTTTCGGCAGTGTTTATCTGAGCCGCGTCTATGAAAAATCTGTACATGCTACTATCGACAGCCATTCCCCAAGGTAGTTTACTTCGAGCACCTTAAGTCCGTTTGCTTCACAGGCGTCCACAACTTCCTGTTCCTTATCATCGATTATCCCGGACATTATATAGATCCCTCCGGGCTTAAGACATTTTATCCCCTGTGGAAGGAGCGGGATCAGTACCTGTGCCTGAATGTTGGCGACCACGATATCATATCCGTCTCCTACCTTGTTCTGAACCTCTGTATCGTTTATGAGGTTTCCCATGACAAGCCTGAAATCGGCATCTGCAAGTCCGTTTGCAGCAAGATTGTCAGCCGTTGCGGTTTCGGCACACATATCAAGATCCGTGCCCGTAACATGGCCGGCCCCGAATTTAAAAGAAAGGATAGCCAGTACTCCGCTTCCTGTACCGACGTCAAGCACACGGCATCCCGGCTTTACATACTTTCTAAGAGCCTGTATGCACATATGCGTTGTCTCATGCTTTCCGGTACCGAATGCCGTTCCCGGATCGATATGGATCGTCATCCCTTTATGATCCGGTGCCTCGACCTTTTCCCATGAAGGTATGAATAATATATCGTCGATATAGAACTGATGGAAATACTGTTTCCAGTTGTTCAAAAAATCTTCGTCTTTTGTTGTGGATACGCTGATGTCACAGCTTCCGACCTCAAGAAAGCTTTTAAGTTCGGCAAGTTCATCCTTTATCCTTGCAAGCAGTTCTTCATTGTACTCTTCGGCATCAAGAAAAAATGACACACGCGCCTTACCGTCATCCACCTTCTCTATCGGGTTGATATCGACGAACATCCCTGCAAGTTCTTCTTCTGACAGAGGTACGTTATCCTCTATAAGCGCCCCCTCAACGCCCAGATCATCAAGCATGCTTATGATGATATCTTCTGCGATCGTTGTGGTCTCTATCGTATACTTGTTGTATTTCATATCATCACATCCCCTAAAAAACAGGGCCCTTTCAAAAGGCCCTGCATCATATCCTTATTCAACAACAACTTCATCGACCTTATCATTTTGTATGACGCATATGAACGTCTTACCGTTGTTGATCTCCAGCTCGTTGCCATCCATGTCGTAATATCTTATCGCCGACATATCGAAGTTGTCTTCGTTGATATCTCTCTTCCACGTTCCGGGTACGCATTTACCCTTTGTACAGTACTGAATGGCTCCACCCTTGTGACAGTCAAATGCGAGGTAATCCTTGTCATCAAGCTGCACCCAGAAATTATACTGCAGGATAACGTTATCATATGATAACTGTTCGCCCGTAAGTTCATCTATCTGAGGGCCGTCATACTGGAATCTGTCATACTTGCCTGTCTTCTCGTTGTAATCGAACCACGGCTTGTTGATCTTGTATTTCGGTTCTATATGCTTGGCACTGTATCCGTTCTCGTTCGTAACCTCGGTACCGAGATCGCAGAACTTGAACTTACCGGCATATCCGTCATAATGATCTCTTCTGTATCCGAGCATATCGATACCGGCATCTATGCCTTTTTCGCTCGTATATACGTTGTGCGGAGCCTGGCGGTCAGTTGTGCGGTAAAAACTCACATCACCTGCGGGACCCAGTCCGTTGATATTGTCGACATAGTCTTTATCAAGAAGTTCAACCGCATATGATGCCTGTCCGAAGTGCATGTATATCGCGTCAAACTCGAGTGCGGTATATACAAAATACTCGCGGCAGCTTCTGACGGAACCGATCTTTTCAAGACCTTCATAGTTCTCAAACAGTCCCATCAGTCTTGTGATCGCACCCTCAACGACATATTCATATACCACATCGGCATACGATACACCGCTCATCGGCTGTGCAGCCTTAAGGTTATTGAGCATTATCGCGATCGGCCTTCTGTTTCCTATCTTCTCATCAACAGGCAGTCCTGACAGAAAGCTCCTCATCTGTCCGGCAGGAAGAGCATTCGGATCCTTTGGATCAACTGCAGCTTCCGCAGTATCAGCCGGTTTATCGGTTGTCGGAGCAGGTGTCTCTTCGGCCTGGGATGTCTCGGGATTTTGCGGTTTTTCGTCATCCTTGCATGCTCCGAGCGACAGCACCATAAGCATTGCCGCAACACAGAGCGCGATTGATTTTATCGATCTTTTTTTCTTCATAGCAAGTGACATTATAAGTTATTTGCAGACATAATTCAAGAGCCGCAGATCTGCGGCTCTTGAGGGGTTTTATCACTTCATGAATCCACGTTTCTTCTTTTCTGTCTTCTCCGTATCACCCCCGGCCTTGGAAGCCTTGTATCTTTCCACCGCCGTAAGCGAATCGGAAGTTGCCTCGTCAAACTCCTTGATGAGCTTCTTGGCATCACTTGAAAGTTTGGTGGGCGTCTGTATGACAAGCGTTACATAATGGTCACCACGCACGTTTGCGTTGCGGAGCGAAGGCACGCCCTTTCCTTTAAGCCTTATCTTCGTATCCGTCTGTGTTCCGGGTTTGACTGTATATGCAACCTTACCGTCGACCGTATCTATCAGTATATCGCCTCCGAGAGCAGCGACCGCAAATGATACCGGTGCAGTTGAGAATATATCCATATCCTGTCTCTGGAAGATCGGATGGTTTGCGATAATGACCTCAACGAGAAGGTCTCCTCTCGGTCCGCCGTTTGATCCCGGCTCGCCTTTTTCACGCAGACGTACGCACTGTCCGTTGTCTATTCCCGCAGGTATCGAAACCGCCAGTTTCTTACGCGATGCTATATATCCCTGTCCGTGACAGTCAGGACATTTGTCCTTAATGACTTTTCCCGTTCCGCCGCAGTCCGGGCATGTCTGGACATTTCTGACAGTTCCGAACAGTGACTGGGATGTGAACACGACCTGACCTTTTCCGCCGCACTTGCTGCACGTGGTCGGATTCGATCCGGGCTTGGCACCGGTTCCGTGACAGGTCTTACACTCATCCTTCTGAAGTGGCTCGATCTCCTTTTCGCAACCGGATATCGCTTCTTCAAACGTGATCCGTACACTTGCGCGAAGGTTCTGTCCCTTCATCGGACCGTTATAAGATCTGCCGCCGCCGCGGCTTCTTCCGCCACCGAACAGATCGCCGAATATGTCTCCGAATATATCACCGAAATCCATCGAGCTAAAATCAAATCCGCCGTAGCCGCCGGGTCCGCCCTGCTCAAACGCGGCATGACCGAACTGATCATACTGGCGTCTCTTGTCGGGATCCGATAAAACGGCATAGGCTTCGGAGGCCTCTTTAAATTTGGCCTCCGCATCCTTGTCGCCCGGATTCATATCGGGATGATATTTCTTGGCAAGCTTTCGATATGCACTTTTGATCGCACTGTCATCGGCATTCTTGGCAACGCCGAGAACCTCATAATAATCTCTTTTGCTTTCTGCCATTTTCTTTTATCCGTTATACTTCCTTAAAATCACCGTCTACAACATCATCCGGTGCCGGTCCGTCTGATCCTGCCGAAGCCGATCCCATATCAGGACCTGCTCCCGTGAACTGGCTCATATCCGGACCTGCTCCACCTGCTGCACCCTGTGCCTGCTCGTACATCTTCTCGAACAGCTTCTGTGCCGCTGACATTGCCTTTTCCTGCTGGGCCTTGATCTCGCCTACCTGATCCTCTGTCATGTTCTCGGGATCGGCCTTCTCTGCAAGTTCTTTCAGCTTGTTAAGCTCAGCCTCAACGTTTGCCTTATCCGAAGCATCAAGCTTGTCGCCGACTTCCTCAAGAGCCTTCTCTGTCTGGAATACGAATGAATCTGCATCGTTCTTCGCATCAACGGCTTCCTTACGCTTCTTGTCCTCTGCCTCGTACTGAGCGGCTTCCTTGACAGCCTTCTCGATCTCATCATCGCTCATCGATGTGCCCGATGTGATCGTGATATGCTGCTCCTTGCCTGTGCCCAGATCCTTTGCGGATACGTTAACGATACCGTTCGCATCGATATCGAATGTAACTTCGATCTGAGGTATGCCTCTTCTTGCCGGAGGGATACCGTCGAGTCTGAACTGTCCGAGGGACTTGTTGTCTCTTGCGAACTGTCTCTCACCCTGTACCACGTTGATATCAACAGCGGTCTGGTTGTCGGCAGCCGTAGAGAATATCTGACTCTTCTTCGTAGGTATAGTTGTATTTCTCTCGATAAGGTGTGTTGCAACACCGCCCATCGTCTCTATCGAAAGTGTAAGAGGTGTTACATCGAGAAGAAGTATCTCACCCGCACCTGCATCGCCTGCAAGCTTACCGCCCTGGATCGAAGCACCGAGTGCTACACACTCATCAGGGTTAAGGCTCTTTGAAGGCTCCTTACCCGTAAGCTGTTTTACCTTATCCTGAACTGCAGGGATCCTTGTTGAACCACCGACAAGAAGAACCTGTCCAAGATCAGCCGTAGTTATGCCGGCATCCTTAAGAGCCGTTCTTACGGGCTCTGCAGTCATCTCTACAAGATCATGTGTCAGTTCATCGAACTTAGCTCTGGTCAGGTTCATGTCGAAGTGCTTAGGACCTTCAGC
>JAFZQP010000148.1 GCA_017620345.1 Lachnospiraceae bacterium | reverse complement strand
GTCTCTCTTATATGAAAGTTCCGTGTTCAGGGATTTTTTCTTGACGTTATGTAAATAAGTTATGAACCCTTGAATAGCTTGTTCCATAAAAAAAATCTGCCTCTCCAAACGTATAGGCAACTGCAGAAAATTTGCGCTACGCGTTTTATTATAAGCAGATTCATTTATAAAATCAACCTAAAAATTCCTTGATTTTATCGCATTTACAGGGATTTTTGGCACTTGACACAACATATCGGAGAAGCCGATTTGAGACGTAACTATATGTTGTGAAAAGTTTACAATAAAAATTTTACATAACTCATCAACGCCGCAATCGTCTTCGCATCCACGATCTTCCCATCCAGTATCATCTGCGTAAGCTCGTCTATCGTGTATGCTTTTACATCGATGAACTCATCCGCATCGAGATGCTGCTCGGTCTTGCGAAGGTTCTTCGCAACATATATGTCGATCTTCTCATTGCAGAATGCGACGGTCGTGTAAAGTGTCAGAAGGAACGTAACATCTTCGATGTCGGTATAATATCCGGTCTCTTCCTCAAGTTCCCTGTGGGCCGCAACTCTTGTAGGCTCGTCGGCTCCGTTGAGGCCGCCTGCGGGGATCTCTACAGTATACGCATCGATAGCATTGCGGTACTGTCTTACCATCAGTATTCGCCCGTCATCAAGAACAGGGATCACGGCAGCCGCACCTTTGTGCTTGATAAAATCAAAGTTCTCCTCACTGCCGTCCGGAAGCTGCATCCGGTCCTGATATATATCAACTATTGCTCCGTTATGGATAAGCGTACGTCCTATCCGTTCAGGTCTCTCAAGCATATCATTCACCAAGGAGTTTCTTGACACTTGCCAGCTTAACGCACAATGTGAACACGTCGAGTGCCTTGTCAAGCTCATCTATAGGCGGAAATGTCGGCGCAATCCTTATGTTTGAATCATCGGGATCTTTCTTATAAGGATATGTTGCCCCGGCGCCCGTCATGGTAACGCCTGCATCCTTGCACATCTCCACTACCGTTTTGGCACACCCCGGCATCGTATTGAACGATACAAAGTATCCTCCGACCGGATCGGACCATGTACCGATACCAAGCCCGTCAAGCTCATCATGAAGTCTCTTCTGGACAAGTTCAAACTTCGGGCGAAGGATTGCCGCATGCTTTTTCATATGCTCCTTCATTCCGTTCATGTCCTTGAAATAGCGTACATGACGAAGCTGGTTGAGCTTGTCGTGGCCGATCGTCTGAATCGTTATAACGCTTCTTATATAATCAAGGTTTCTCTTGCTCGCACCAAGTGCCGCAAGTCCGCTTCCCGGGAAAGTAACCTTTGATGTCGAACAGAATTTGTATACGATATCCGGATTTCCTGCCCTCTCGCATTCTCCGAGTATCTCGATCAGCTTATCCTGCCGGTCATCATAAAGGTGATGGATACAGTATGCGTTATCCCAGAATATGCGAAAATCATCGGCCGCGGGTTTAAGACGAGCAAATCTTCTTACGGTCTCATCCGAATACGTTACGCCGCCCGGATTGGAATACTTAGGCACACACCATATACCCTTTACGGCAGGATCGTTGTTGACATACTGCTCAACAAGATCCATGTCGGGTCCGCTTTCCGTCATGGGGATATTTATCATTTCTATACCGAACTGCTCCGTGATCGCGAAGTGTCTGTCATATCCCGGAACAGGACATAAGAACTTGATCTTATCAAGCCTGAACCACGGGGTTGATCCGCATACACCGAGTATCATCGAGCGCGCAACGGTATCGTACATCACGTTAAGACTGGAGTTTCCGAACACGATGACGTTGTCGCTCTTTATCTCCATCATCGCTCCCATAAGACGTCTTGCTTCATGGATACCGGTCAGTTCCCCGTAATTACGGCAGTCCTTGCCCTCTTCGGATATGAAATCCGAATCCGGAAAAAGAATACCGAAGAAATCCGCTTCCATATCAAGCTGTTCCGCTGAGGGAAGTCCTCTTGCCATGTTAAGCTTCAGTCCTCTTGCCTTCATATCTTCATATTGAAGGAAAAGTTTCTGCTCCAGTTCGATCAGTTCGTCCCTTGAATATTCGCTGAACTTTTTCATGATAATCTCCCTGTATGTCACACGTAAAGAAGGGAGGCACTCAGGTCTCCCTTCATACGACCTTATTTAATGATCCGAAATCATTATCAGTTTATTCCGAGCTTTTTGTGGATCTCCTTAAGGTATGCGAATCCTCTTTCGAATCCGCTTGCACCTGCAGCATCTCTAGCCTGCTGAGCTGCTACTGTTCTCTCATTGATCCAGTTAAGGTATGCAAGACCTCTGTCTGCACCTGACTGAGCCTTGGCATCTCTGTCAGCTGCTGATGCAAGTGTTCTTGCATCGATTGAAGCCATCCATGCCTTCTCATTGTCAAGATCCTTCTGAGCAGCGGGAACTAACGAAGGATTAACTGAATTAAGATAAGCGATCTCCTTGTCAGCTGCTGCTGCGATCTCGGCATTTCTTGCATTCTGAGCTGCTACTGTTGCCTGGTTGATGGAATTGAGGTATGCAGCGCCTCTCTGAAGTCCGCTGATAGCTTCAGCATCTCTGGCTGCTGCTGCAGCTGCAGTTGCCTGATTGATAGACTCAAGATAAGCCTGGCCTCTTGCGAAGTCTGCCTGAACCTGTGCTTCCTGTGCAACTGCTGCTGCAACTGTTGCCTGCTGGATAGATGTAAGCCATGCTATCTCTTTAGCGAAATCAGCTTC
>JAFZQP010000147.1 GCA_017620345.1 Lachnospiraceae bacterium | reverse complement strand
TACAGTTATTCTCCGGGATTTGTTCCCGACAGATCGCATCTTGTTCAAACGATACGTATCGCAGTCATTTCTCCCTGGGCTTTTATCGGTTTTGAAAATATCGCTCATTTTTCGGAAGAGATAAATTATCCGGTTAAAAAGACAAGGCAGATACTCATCTCATCGATTCTTTTTACAACGCTGGTCTATGTGATTATGACGCTCCTGTCTGTTTCGGCATATCCGCCGGGATACGCAACCTGGCTTGACTATATCAAGGATATGGGGAATCTTTCCGGAATTGAATCGATCCCCGCTTTTTATGCTGCATCGGTATACATGGGAAACACAGGCGTCAATCTTCTGATGGTCGCTCTTTTATGCGTTGTATTTACGAGTATCATAGGTAATCTCACAGCTCTTTCAAGACTGTTGTATGCACTCGGCCGTGACGGTGTTGCGCCGTCCCGTTTAAGTAAGATAAACGCAAAAGGTTCTCCGCAGACCTCCGTGTTCGCGATAATGATAATATCGTTCATCATTCCTTTTATAGGACGAACGGCTATCGGATGGATAGTTGATGTTACAACTCTCGGTGCAACGATACTGTACGGATTCCTTTCATATGCGGTATTAAGGGATGCGCAGAGAAGGAAAGATAATACAAATATGATCTTCGGACTGATCGGGTCCGCCCTGATGATCGGATTCGTGATCTTTCTTCTGGCACCCAAGCTCATGACTTATGAGGCGATGCCTTCGGAATCGTACTTTATATTTGCGGTCTGGTCGCTGATCGGTCTTGTTGTTTTCAGAATCGTTATGCATCATGACAAAAATCATGCCTTCGGACGTTCCGTGGTCGTATGGATGCTGTTTTTGCTTCTTATCCTTCTTACCACTATGATGTGGGTGAACCGTGAGACACAGACAGTCACCGATGAATCGATCGACGAGATCAGAACATATTATGAACAGCAACTTGATGATAATGTAACATCATATGATGCGAATGAAGCGGAAGAATTCCTTCGGATAAGAGCCGAGAGGATAGAAGGGCTCGATGCAAGAAACACGATGTTCTCATACGGACTGTTCATCCTTGCTGTGGCGATAATGCTCAACAACTTCCGCATTTCACGGGTTAGGGAAAAGGAATGGAAAGATGCTCTCGGAGCCGCGCAGAAAGAGAGCACCACAGATCCGCTTACGGGTGTCAAGAACAGACATGCATTTTTCACATGGTCTGAGGATATCGATAACAGGATAGTAAACGGAGATAAGACAGAGTTTGCCGTTGCGGTCTGTGATGTGAACGATCTGAAGCGCGTCAATGATACGCTTGGTCACAAGGCGGGAGATGAGTGCATCAAAAAAGCAAGTTCCGGGATATGCAGGATCTTTTCACACAGCCCTGTGTTCAGATACGGCGGTGATGAGTTTGTCGTGATCCTTGAGGGAGAGGATTATGACCGAAGAGATGGGCTTATGAAAGAACTGGCCATGTACTCTGAAAATGCGGCAAAGAATAACGTCAATTCAATTGCAGCCGGGATGTCTTTTTATGATCCGTCAAGGCATACATCGCTTCATTCGGTATTCGAAGAGGCGGATGTTGCCATGTATGAGAACAAACGCATCATGAAGGGACTTACCGAATAATAAGGATCAGGAAAAGAGGAGAAAGGTTTTATGACGTTTGATGATATTGAGAATCTGATATCGCTGTTTTTTACGATAATCGGTCTGTTGATGTGCCTGTTTAAGTACATCACCAACTCCAAACGCAGATATCTCTTCCTTATTGCATTTTTCAGCCTGCGTTTCCTGAGTGATTATTATTGGAGCGTATATCAGCTTGTTGTCGGAGATACTCCGAACATAAAAAATTATGTTTCAAATCTTGGATGGGATATCGGATATGCTGTTCTACTTTTTATTGTGATACGCTATCAGAAATCGGCCGGCAAACGATTCTTTCATCCACTGATGCTGTGGCCGGTCCTGACTAATATTCCCCAGCTTATTTTATATCTTCCGTATGATGCTCTTTGGATCAATCTTTGGGAAGTCAGTGTAACTACACTGATCATGATCTTCTGTATGAAAGATATCATCTGGTGCTACAAAAACAGGAAGAGTGGGACATACACTCCTCACCTGGCAGTACTTGTTCTTATTACACATATTTCTGAATATGGTATGTGGACAACATCCTGTTTTGACTGGGGGAGTGAACTGAAGAGTCCGTATTTTTATCTCAACATCATTTCTTCGATCAGTGTGATCTTCTATGCATGGGCTATGGAAGCTGACGATGAATCGGATGCCGTACTTGCTGGGGGGAACGAACTCGAGCAAAGAAACCTGGCAACCGTTCAGGCTATACTGGCGCTTGTCATTTTCGGAGGATGTTTTGCGGGTTATTACATTACGCAAAACATCAGAGCGTCATTACCGGACATAGAGGATGTGGAAAATTACTCAGGTGAACTGATTCTGATACTGCTTGGCATATCGGTTGTGGTCGTTTTGATGATGCTTGCCATTTTGCAT
>JAFZQP010000146.1 GCA_017620345.1 Lachnospiraceae bacterium | reverse complement strand
CAGAACAGCATCAGTCCGAGGAACATATAGGCAAGACGGTATTTGGCGATGAAATTTCCGTTTTCATCTTTCTCAGGTTTATTGAAGTAATCACCGATCCTTGTCCCTTTTCTCAGAAGCTTATGAGCGTAGTATCCGATCGTTATAAACCCGCACACCAGTACAGGCCTCAGAAGTACCGTTACAAACTCATGGATCCTCTCGGAGAGGGGTGTCGGATACTTCGCGATGCCGAGGAAGAACGATGCCAGATACACTATCGCATTCGACAGCACAACTATCGTTATGAACGGGAAATCATCCCTGATCTTTCTGCGGATAATGACAAACAGAAGCTCTCCGAGATACAGTGCCGGCAGGAACCACAGCACGTTCATACCGTATCCGGAGAAGACATACCATATGTTCAGATACAGTGTCGCCGGTGCGATCTCACCTTTAATGAGTGCCGTCACGACAACAAGAAGATAGAAGAACGAGAACCAGAAATACGGTATCATGATCCCACGGAACCTGTTCTTTGCGACTTCCCTAAAGGGCCTTATCTCTTCATTTTTGATCGCCATCAGTATCCCGGAGACGATGAAGAACATCGGCATGTGAAACGAGAAGATGTATACGCACAGAGGCTGTATGTACGGAGAGAACTTGAATATAGAGTCACCCTGCAGATGCCCGATCAGAACAAGGATCATGCCAAGACCCTTTGTCATATCAAGATAATCAAGTCTCTTCTTCTTATCAGACATTTTCGCTCCCTGATGCTTTGATGCGTTTTCTTCCGAGGACAAACGGGAAAAATCTGTTGATCGCTTCAATGACTATCGCTGACAGCGCGAATACCGTTATCATCGTGACCGCTACAAACACATAGTGCTTTGCGTGTCTGTTATACGAATCAACAAGCCAGGCCAGTTTGATCCCCGCATATAAAATATAATAATTGATATGGCAGGCCATGACAATGATCGAATTTCTCCCGAAATACGTTATGATCCGTGACACCGGAAGCGCGCGGCATATGAGTATTATCCCGAAGCATCCGAGAAAAGCCGCCGGGTAATAGATCGCAACATTGTTGAGGATGATATTGCGAAGATCGGCACAGCCGTTTATCATCGCAAGGGCTATGTTCGCGGCAAGAAATACGCATCCTGTTATGAGCGATCCGATACGCGACTGCACGAATCCCGCTATCCCGCTTCCTCCGGCAAAGAACCTGTCGGTAATCTTCCTGGCATAGTATCCGCTTCCGATAAAGCTCTGCGCGACAGCGGCACGAAGGAATATATAAACGACCTTGATAAGGGAAGTGATAAGGAATGAGTCCTCATTTGCCGAATACAGTTTCGCAAACTGCAGTTTTATGACATAAGCGATAATTGCGATGACAAATATCGCAGGTACGACTATCCTGTCGGGGTATTTCTTTTTCAGTAGCAGGAATCCCGCCGATGCGAGAAATATCGCGGGAAGGAACCACAGCACGCTCATCCCGTAGAATATCGCGGAATCTATCGTATCCTCGATGAACGTATGCAGATCGATGTTGTGAACTACGTTCAGATTTCCTATATCGATGATAAAATAACTCAGCGAGAACCAGAGATACGGTATTATCGTTCCCCTGAATCTCTTTCGTACCGATTCGCCGAGATCCTTTGACGGATCGTCCTTAACCGCCATCAGTATCCCCGATATTATGAAAAAGAGCGGCATGTGAAAGGAAGAAATCCACACGCGCGTTCCTGTGGCGATATCTTCCATGTGTCCGAGGGCAACAAAGAATATGCCTATGCCCTTCGCCATATCAAGATGATCCAAACGTTTCGTCGCAGTCATTATCAGAAATAGATATGCCTTATGTATTCGTGCCTTACGGTATCGTATACGTACATCATGTTACCGTAGTTCTGTTTTATCTCGTCGTCGTTTATGTACAGTATGGCGTAATGCTCAAATTCGCCTTCATTGAATTCCTTGAACAGGAACGAATCCCCTCCGTATCTGTACGGGATCCTGAAGCCATCATATCCTTCGGCGACGACTTCTCCGTCCTTGATGATACTTGCTTTCCCGTCATAGACTGCGAACAGTATGTATCCGTTTTTGGTCATATTCATTATGTCAGCGGCACTGTCGGAATTAGTGATATATGACGCATTCCTCTCGTAATTCTGTATCGCCGCATCCCAGTCCCATGACACATAACGGGAATCCCCGCGTCTGTCGGGAATATCATATTTCTCCTTGAGAAGAGATCCGAAATAGTCGGTAAACTTATAATTTCCGCTGTAGTTTAAGTGTCCGCTGTCCGCCATATCCGACGAGAAATCCATGCCGAGTTCATCGTATCTTCTGTTAAAATCAATGAACTCCACTCCTTCCTCTTCCGCGATGTTCCCGACATAATTGAGGATCTCCTGTTCCCTGTCGGTAACACAATACGGGGACGCGAACATCACAAGATCGATCCCTTCGCTTCTTGTCAGTTCTATCAGTTTCCTGATGTATTCCTCTTCCTTCTCCGTGCACGGCGTGCAGTCGGTTATCCCCGCATTATCGGGAGTCTCCCTCTCATTAACGCGGTCTCTCGGATCAAATCCTTTGTAATTGACAGAATCCCTCACATTCGTAAAATCATTTTCTTCCAGATCCTTGTACCTTCCGTGCATGATATTGTAGGGATTGAGTCTCTCGATAAACTGTTCCTCATCGGAATCGACACGAAGAAGATCTATCCTGTTCCTGTTCCACTT
>JAFZQP010000145.1 GCA_017620345.1 Lachnospiraceae bacterium | reverse complement strand
GAGACGGAGAAGACACTTCGTTAACAAGGTCAGCATATGTTGGTATGCGTTGAGTGGATGCGAAAGCATCAAGCCGGGTGGCACCGCAGGATATGATTCCTGTCCCAGCACTTAAGTGATATGGGACAGGATTTTTTTATTTCTGAAAGGAGAAAAGACAATGAAGAAGATCATGAAGAAAGCAGCAGCATTAATCGCAACAGCGACGTTCCTTACCGGACTGGCAGGATGTGCGGCGATGCAGCCGCAGTCGGTTTCGGTGGATGCAGTCGATGCAGCCGAGTCAGCGGTAAAAACTTTTAAGGTTGGAATATGCAATTATGTTGACGATGCATCTCTTAACCAGATCGTTGACAACATCGAGTCACAGCTTGAGACTCTCGGAAAAGAAAACAATGTAAAGTTTGAGATACAGTATGATAACTGTAATGCCGACTCAAATGTCCTGAATCAGATAGTTGCAAACTTTATAGCAAATGATGTTGATCTGATGATAGGTGTTGCAACACCTGTTGCAATGACGATGCAGTCTCTTACAGAGGGAAAGGATATTCCTGTTGTATTTGCAGCCGTGTCTGATCCCGAGGGCGCAGGACTTGTCGCTTCAAATGATGCACCGGGAGCAAACATAACCGGTACATCGGATTATCTTGATACTAATGCGATAATGAACCTTATCTTTGCCAATAACCCTGATGCCAAGAAGATAGGTCTTCTGTATGATATAGGTCAGGATTCAAGTGCGGCACCGATCGAGGCGGCCAAGAAATATCTTGACGATAAGGGTATCGAGTATGTTGAGTATACCGGAACGAATGTTGACGAGATCGCACTTGCAGCACAGTCTATCGTAGCAGACGGAGTTGATGCGGTGTTCACACCGACCGACAATACTGTTATGACAGCTGAACTTACGATATATGAGACACTTGCCAAGGCAGGCATCCCTCACTATACCGGAGCCGATTCATTTGCACTTAACGGAGCTTTCCTTGGTTACGGTGTTGATTATGCAAATCTCGGAGTTGAGACAGCCAATATGGTAAAGGGCATACTTGTTGACGGAAACGATCCTTCATCAACCCCCGTTTTGACGTTTGACAACGGAACTGCAACGATCAACACGGATATCTGCAAAGAACTCGGACTTGATTACGATGAACTCAATAAGGTATTTGCACCTTACTGTTTAAGAGTCCAGGAGATCACAACGGCGGAGAGCTTTGATAAATGATGACTCTCTTACCGCTTATACAAACAGCCCTTGAACTCGGGCTTATAAGTTCGTTGACCGTGCTGGCACTCTTCCTTAGCTATTCGATGCTGAATGTATGCGATCTGTCCACTGACGGATGCTTTACACTCGGCGCGGCAGTCGGCGCAGTAGTCGCGATCGCGGGTCATCCGTACCTGTCGATCGCGGCAGCTATGCTTGCCGGGATAGTTTCCGGATTTATTACTGCATTCCTTCAGACGAAGATGGGCATAGACAGCCTGCTTGCGGGGATCATAATGAACACGGCTCTGTATTCGGTAAATATAGCGGTCATGGGCGGGAGCGCTCTCCTTAACATGAACAAGACCGAAACAGTGTTTACGCTTATAAACAATAAACTTATCGTTGCAATCATAGCGGTTGCTGCGATATCAGCTTTCCTGTATCTGTTCCTAAAGACAAGGATCGGTCTAGCGATAAGGGCTACCGGAAACAATCCCGATATGGTCAGATCATCATCGATCAATCCGGTGATGACGACTATGGTGGGACTGTGCGTTTCAAATGCGTTTACCGGCCTGTCGGGATGTCTTCTGGCACAGTCGCAGAAATCGGTCAATATCGATATCGGATCCGGTATGGTAACTATTGCACTTGCATCACTTCTGATCGGCGGAACGTTCATGCGCACGAGAAGGATGGGATTTCGGATAATCGGAGCGGTCATCGGAGCGTTTGTTTTCAGGCTCGTGTATACGATAGCCCTCAGGTTCAACATGCCGGCATACATGCTCAAACTCGTTTCATCCGTTATCGTTATAATAGCTATCGCAGGTCCGTATATAAAGAGCAGGTTCCCGATGATCGCAAGAAGACTGGAGAAGAAAAATGCTGCAGATAAATGATATCAGTAAAACATTCAATCCCGGCACGGTCAATGAAAAGAAGGCGCTTTCACACCTGAGCCTTGATGTTGCGGACGGCGATCATATATCGATAATCGGATCGAACGGTGCGGGAAAATCCACACTGTTCAATGCGATCGCGGGCTCTTTTCTCGTTGATGAGGGAACGATAACACTTGACGGAAAAGATATAACACTTGAGAAAGAGCACATAAGATCAAGATCGATAGGACGCCTGTTTCAGGATCCTATGGGAGGCACCGCTCCCGATATGAGCATAGAAGAAAATCTTGCACTTGCAGCAGGAGGAGGCGGCTGGCTGTCGAGGATATCCAAAAAAGAGAAGATGATGCTCCGCGAAAAAGTCGCCATGCTGGAAATGGGTCTTGAAGACAGGATGGACAGCCCGGTAGGGCTTCTGTCGGGCGGACAGCGACAGGCGCTGACGCTCATGATGGCTACGATCAATCCTCCGAGGCTCCTGCTCCTTGACGAGCATACGGCAGCGCTTGATCCTGCCACAAGTGACAAGGTTCTGGAACTTACAAACAGGATCATATCCGAAAACAAACTTACATGTCTTGTTATCACACATAACATGCAGTCGGCACTGGCTATGGGCAACAGGACTCTTATGATGGAGGGTGGAAATATTATATTTGATATTTCCGGAGAAGAACGTCATAATATGACTGTAGATGATCTGCTCGGAATGTTCAGATCGCGGTCCGGTCACAGCCTTGACAACGACAGGATGTTACTGTCGGGTACGTGACTTTCAACTCTGAAAGGATATCCTATGGAAAGATCAAAAGTATATTTTACCGATTTTCGGACCGTTCTCGGAGTCAGTCTTACGATGAAACTTCAAAAGCTGATCAGAATGGCCGGTATTTCGGATATCGAAATGGACGGAAGATTTGTGGCGATCAAGATGCATTTCGGTGAACTGGGAAATCTTGCTTATTTAAGACCCAATTATGCAAAAGCCGTTGCGGATGTGATCAAGGAAAACGGAGGACTTCCGTTCCTTACCGACTGCAATACTCTGTATCCAGGCAGCCGTAAGAATGCCCTTGAGCATCTTGACTGTGCCAATATCAACGGGTTTAATACCGTAACAACAGGATGTCAGATAATAATCGCAGACGGACTTCGCGGCACGGATGATGTTTCTGTTCCGGTTCCGGGAGGCGAGTACTGCACCGAAGCATATATAGGACGTGCCGTAATGGACGCCGATATATTCATATCTCTTAACCACTTCAAAGGCCATGAACAGGCGGGATTCGGAGGTGCGATCAAGAACATCGGTATGGGATGCGGCAGCCGCGCCGGCAAGATGCAGCAGCATAACAGCGGTCATCCGCACGTAGTGAGCGAAATGTGCAAAGGCTGCAGGAGATGCGCAAAAGAATGCGGTTCCGATGCGATAGTCTATAAGGATGGAAAAGCTTTCATCGATCCCGAAAAGTGTAAGGGATGCGGACGCTGCATAGGTGCATGTGCCTTTGACGCCATCATGAATGATAACTGGGATGCGGCACAGATGTTAGGAAGAAGAATGGCCGAGTATACGCATGCCGTTCTTAACGGACGTCCTCATTTTCATATCAGTCTCATAACAGATGTATCCCCGAACTGTGACTGTCATGGCGAAAACGATGCGCCGATACTTCCCGATATAGGAATGCTCGCTTCATTTGATCCGGTCGCTCTTGATATGGCATGCGTGGATCTGTGCCAGAAGGCCGAACCGATCAGAAACAGCCAGCTCGGAGACAATATGGCAAGCGATCATTTCCATGATCACGGAAATGTATGGCAGAACAGTAACCCGAACACTTCGTGGGCCGAAACGCTTGAACATGCTGAAAAGCTCGGAGTAGGCACCCGTAACTACGAACTCATAACGATGAAATGAGAAAGGAGACAGCACATGGCTGAACTTGTGATCACAAATGAGAATTTTGAACAGGAAGTACTCAAAGCAGATAAACCGGTAGTTGTTGATTTCTGGGCACCGTGGTGCGGCCCCTGCCGTATGATGGGACCGATCCTTGAGAAATTTGCCGAAGAGTTTGACGGAAAATACATAGTCGGAAAAGTAAACGTTGATGACGAGGAAGAACTTGCCGGAAGATTTAATATCATGAGCATTCCGACGATCAAGGTATTTAGGGACGGTAGGGAGACAGGAAGTGCACTTGGCGTACAGTCAAGAGAAAAGCTCCTCGAACTCATTGGATAGGCAGGATATTTATGGACAGCGGATCAGCGGCGGTGGTATAATATCCGTTGATGATCTGTTTACGGATCGTTCATAAGGAGGAAAAAACATGGCTTGTTTTCTCGTACCGGCTTCTGAAGCCGTAGTGACGACAGTGATCGAAAAAGTTGCAAGATCAAAGGAACACAGCAGTAAGAATTCCGTTGATCCTGCAGATCTTAAGGTAAGCTTTTCCGATAAGATCGGGTGGCTTAATAAGATGCTGTGGGGTGGAAGCGCACTCCTTGCATTTGAGCATGTATGGCATGGAGAAGTGGTTCCGTTTTTTCCGTTCCTTACAGCAGTTTCTGACGGAAATGCTTCCGAGATGCTGCATGAAATGGCGACGAACGGTGTCGGTATGGCTGTTCTCGTAACGGCTGTATGGGCAGGTATGGTTGGTGTATCGAATATAATGGAAAAGAAAAGCGGCGCAGCTGATGAAACTGCCGGGGAGGTGAGGCAATGACTCTTCTCATAACCGTGTTTGCCGCAGCGATCTGTACGATCATATGGTACAGAGGAGGACTTCGGGATGATATGAAGCTCGGGACACTTTGCTTAATGTTTTGGGGAGCTTCGCTTATGTGGCTTGTAGATGCCATAGCAGAGTATATGGAACTTGGAGCGGCTTTTTTTGCACAGGATCCCGTAGATATGTTAAATGACAGTTTTCTCGGATTGTCGGTTGTGGCGCTGGGACTGATCATATGGCTTGTGATACTGATCGTCAAAGATCCGAGAGGGATCGTACGAGCCGCGTTATTAAAAAAGAGCAGATAGATCAGGGCGGTTCTGACAATGTCAGGACCGCTTTTATTACGGGGAATGAAGTATGAACAGCGATCCCAGAGAGATACTCGAAAAGGTTAGAGATAAAAAGATCAGTGTTGAAGAAGCAGTACTAAGGCTCAAGGAAGCTCCGTTTGAAGATATCGGTTTTGCCAAAGTCGATATGCACAGAAGATTACGGCAGGGTGCGGCAGAGGTAATATACGGTGCCGGCAAGACGCCTTCGCAGATACGCGGGATCGTTGAAACTATGCGCAAAAACGGTCAGGAAAGGGTACTGATCACAAGGCTTTCTGAGGATACATACGATCAGTTGAAGGATATAGGCGGAATTACATATCATGAGCAGGCACATGTAGCAACGATAGGAGATTTTCCCACGCCGGACGGTTCGGGCACAATAGTTGTTGCAACAGGCGGTACAAGCGATATTCCCGTTGCCAAAGAGGCGGTGGTAACGGCGGAGTTTCTTGGCAATGAAGTGAAGAGCATATATGATGTCGGTGTATCCGGATTGCATAGACTGTTGGCACATCTTGATGATATAATGTCTGCATCTGTGATTATCGCGATAGCAGGTATGGAGGGAGCTCTTGCAAGTGTCATAGGCGGTCTTGCAGATTGTCCTGTCATCGCAGTACCGACGAGCGTAGGATATGGTTCGTCATTTGACGGAATGGCTGCGCTTCTGGGAATGATGAATTCCTGCTCAAGCGCGGTTAGTGTAGTAAATATTGACAACGGTTTTGGCGCAGCTTATGTTGCGAGTTTGATCAATCATAAGAAATGATAAGGGTAAATATAAGTGAAGACTATTTTTCTTGACCTTGCCATGGGGGCTGCCGGTGATATGCTCACTGCAGCGTTGTATGAACTGCTTGATGAAAACGGCCGTGCTTCGTTCATTAAGACCGTCAATTCACTTGGGCTTACCGGTGTCAGTGTAAACATCAGAGGTACATCCAAATGCGGGATATGCGGTACGGCAGTTGATGTTCTTGTGGACGGAGTCAGTGAAGACGACACGGTAAATCATGAACATGATCATCATCATGAACATCATGAGCATCATCATGTACACAGCAGTATGGCCGATATAGACCGGATAATAGACGGTCTTCTTGTATCGGATACCGTAAGGATAAATGCCAAAAAGATATACAGGATCATAGCCGAAGCCGAGAGCGCCGTTCACGGCGTACCGGTAACCGATATTCATTTCCACGAGGTAGGGGCTATCGACGCTGTCGTTGATGTTACTTCAGTCTGTATCCTTTTTGAGATGCTCGCACCGGAGAAGATATGTGCATCGCCCGTATGTGTGGGATATGGGACAGTCGAGTGTGCCCACGGGATATTACCTGTACCGGCACCGGCAACGGCAAACATACTCAAAGGTATCCCCATGTATTCAGGAGATACAAAGGGTGAGATGTGTACACCGACGGGAGCCGCTCTGATCAGATATTTTGCAGAAGAATTCGGTCCGATGCCGGTCATAGTTACACAGAAGATCGGATACGGAATGGGGAAAAGGGACTATGGAACGGCAAGCGCATTGCGTGCGATGCTTGGGGAGATAAATGACAGATAACAGGATCAAAAAATCATGTTCGGTCTTTATGGCGATCGTGCTGTTTTTGCTGTCGGGATGCGGATACAAGATCACGGTACCGGCTCTTAAGCACGCTGAACCTGCTGCGGAAATTGCGGAAGCAGATGATACAGACGAAACCGAAGATACGGTGGGACCGTCCGGAGATCTGATAATCGATGATGATTTTACCGAAAAGAGCAGCAGGTGGAACGTATATAAGGAATCCGGCGGCAATGCGACCGTTACGATCGGGCAGGGGAAACTTACGCTGCATATACTTTCGCCCGGTATAAAAGGACACTCCGTCCAGTTGTATTATGACGGATTTGAACTGCTTGAGGGCGGAAGATACCATTTCTCGTGCGAGATATCATCGGATGTGGAGCGGCACTTTGAATGGCGTATACAGCAAAACGGCGGTGATTATCATCCGTACGCATCGGATACGCAGGTGGAGATAGGGCCGCAGCCAACAGAGTTTTCATGCGATTTCATTATGGAAGAGGCGTCGGATCCTTCGCCGAGACTGTGCTTTAATCTCGGAGATGCCGACAGCGCACAGGGACTTGGTGAACATACGATAGTACTCGATAACGTGATACTTACGGCAGATACATCGGCCGCAAAAGAGATAGACAGGGAGCAGATTATGACAGACATTAATATCAATCAGATAGGGTATCATCCGGAAGATGAAAAACGCGCCGTGTTCAGAAAAAAAGATAACGGTGATGATCACTTCGATGTCATAGATACCAAAACAGGAAAGTCAGTCCTTCAGGGTGACATCACGGAAGGACTGACTTACGGATCCTCAGGGGACAGGGTGTGTTATGCCGATTTTTCGGAATTAAAAACGCCCGGGAAATATAAGGTCACAGGACCTGTCAGCGGAGAGTCATACGAATTTGTCATTGCCGATGATGTATATGATGATGCGCTTGTTGATTCTCTCAGAATGCTGTACCTTCAAAGATGCGGGTGTGAGCTTTCAAAGGAACTGGCGGGTGATTTTGGCCATGGCCCGTGCCATACGGAAGAGGCGCAGGTGTACGGCAGTTCGGAATATATTGATGTATCCGGCGGATGGCATGATGCAGGAGATTACGGAAGATATGTAGTTCCGGGGGCCAAGACCGTTGCGGATCTGCTTCTTTCTTATGAACTGTATCCTTCGGCATTCGGAGATAATAATAACATTCCCGAAAGCGGCAACGGGATACCTGATATACTTGACGAAGCAAGATATGAGCTTGACTGGATGTTCAAGATGCAGGCAGGTGACGGCGGGGTATACCACAAAGTTACCGGACTTGAATTCGACGACTTCTGTTTAGCCAATGAATGCACGGCAAAGCTGTATGTACTGCCCAAGTCCAAGACCGCTTCCGCAGACTTCGCTGCGGCTATGTATATGGCGGCAAGAGTTTATCGCGGTATAGATCCGGAATTTGCAGACCGTTGCATCAGTGCGGCTGACCGCGCGCTTGAATACTATGAAGCCCATGCAAAAGAATCCAATTTCACAAACCCCGGCGATGTAAAAACGGGTGAATACGGTGACGGCTGTTCCGTTGATGAATATCTGTGGGCGATCTGCGAAGGGTATAAGACGACCGGTGATGCCCGATTTGAGAAAAAACTTGCGGATGTTGATTTTTCCAAGATCAAAAATGACGGACTCGGATGGGACGATATGAGCGGTTATGCATATTACGCTTACATGTCGACAGACAAACCGATGATATCGACATTTGACTTTGAGAAAAGGTTTTATGAATATGTTGATAACATAAAGGAGATCTCTCTTCGAAGGGAAGCATACGGTAGTTCTATCGGGTCGGATTATCCGTGGGGATCGAACATGATAATCGCGAACAACGGCATGGCGCTGCTCATGGCTTACGGATTCAAACATGACGAAGAGTACAGGCTTGCCGCAAAACGTCAGCTTGATTATCTTCTCGGGACCAATTCAACATCGTACTGTTTCCTTACGGGATACGGAACACAGACTCCGGAGCATCCCCATCACAGACCGAGTGAGGCGCTGCAGGAATGCATGAAGGGAATGCTTGTGGGAGGACCCGATTCGAGACTCGAAGATCCGTATGCCAAGGCTGTTCTTTCCGGGCTTCCCAAGGCGAGATGCTATGTTGATAATGCGCAGAGTTACTCATGTAATGAGATCACGATATACTGGAATTCTCCGCTATGCTTTTTGTTTGCGGGGCTTAAATAGATAATGGATAAGCTCGTATGCATAGTCGGAACAAACGCATCGGGAAAGAGCAGCCTTGCGATCGAACTTGCCCGCACATGGGATGCTGAAATAGTCAGCGCGGATTCAAGACAGGTCTACGAAGGTCTGAATCTCGGATCCGGTAAGGTCACAAAGGAGGAAATGAAGGGAGTAGCTCATCATCTTCTTGATGTTGCAAAGCCCAATGATTTTTTCTCACTGTATCATTACCAGAAGCTTGCATATGAAGCGATCGATGATATATGCAAAAGAGGACGCAAAGCATTTCTTGCAGGCGGAACGGGTCTGTATGTTAACTGCGTTGTCGACGGTTATCATCTGACCGGGGCCTGTCCGGATCCCGAAATAAGAAACATGATCGAGCAGAAGTCGTCGGAAGAGCTTATCGGGATCATAAAAAAGAATTCACCGCTCCTTCTTGAGAAGCTTGATGTTAATAACAGGAGAAGACTTGAGAGAGCAGCGGAAAAAGCATTATCAAAAGAAGGCCCGGATGCACCAAGCGTTAAACGTTATGATACAGTTCTTATAGGAGTAACGTGGCCGAGAGAAGAACTGTATGAGAGGATAAGGATAAGGCTCGACAGGAGGCTTTCCGAGGGGATGATCGATGAGGTGGCATCCCTGCGACAGGCGGGAGCCACTGATGAGTTCCTGTATAAGCTCGGACTTGAGTACAGATATATACTTATGTATCTTCGGGGAGAATTTCCCGATTATGATGCATTTTATGATAAACTGTTCATGGAGATAAGGCATCTGGCCAAGGAACAGATGACATGGCTCCGCAAAAGACGTGATATAATATGGATCGATATGAAGGATGATCCGATAACAAGATGCAATGAACTGATAGGAGATTTTTATGAGCTCTCTTAGCACCTTTGAAGCAGGATTTCTCATAATAACATTTCTTTTCATGGTGGGAAGTATGTTCGGATGGGTCCTGGAACTTTTCTTCAGAAGGTTTATCTCCACCAAGAATCCGTCAAGAAAATGGATCAATCCGGGATTCCTTGTGGGTCCGTGTCTGCCGCTGTACGGCTTCGGTCTTACGCTGTTGTTCATAATGTCCCTTATGCCGTATGTCGGACATGACGGCGCAGCTTCCATAACCGCCGCGCGTGTGTTTTGGGCTATCATTGCGATGGGGATCCTTATGACGGTTATCGAGTATATCGCAGGTCTGATCTTTATAAGGGGTATGAAGATCAAACTGTGGGATTATTCGGATGAATGGGGAAACATCCAGGGCATCATATGTCCGAAGTTTTCGATAATATGGACCGTGCTCGCGGCTTTGTATTATTTCTTTGTTCAACCGTACGTGATACGTATGGTACAATGGTTTTCGGATAACATTGCATTTTCGTTTGTTGTCGGTATGTTTTACGGCATATTCATAATAGATCTGGTCTACTCGCTCAATATCGTCGGAAAAGTCAGACGGTTTGCGGTTGAGAATGATGTCGTTGTCAAATATGAGACGCTCAAGCAGGAGATCAGATCCGAAACGGATATGCTCAAAAAGAGGGGAAGATTCATTCTTGCCTTCAACCCTGAGAGAGAACTTAAAAACGTCATGGAGGAGAGTCTTGAAAGGATACGCTTTGTAAAGATTCCCCGTAAGAAAGATAATGACGGTAAAAGATCATGAGGTCATAAATGGAAACGATCATTTCGCTATCTCTTGTTGTAACAGCGGGACTGATAGCACTGTCACAGTATTTTTCATATGCGCCCGTAGCTGTATCTGAAAGATCAAGATTCAGATATATGTGTTTTACATTTGCCATTGCCGGCTCGTCTTTTATTTCCGTTGCAATGGTACTGACGTATCCCGGGACGATATGCTTCCTGCTGTATGCGCTTGATAAATTCCTGAAGGTGCTGATCATGGGTGAGGTTGTACTGCTTACCCAGGATATGGTCGATGTTGACAGAAAATACACATCATTGTTTATAACGCTGATCGCATATTCTGCCGTTATGATGTTCTTCATTGATTCACTTATGCAGGGCGGAGTTCTGCAAAAGAACATATTCGGAGTGTATTTTAACCCGGTAGCGCCCTGGCACAAGGCGCTGTACTTCATTTACTACATGTTCTATGTTGTTATGCTCATTACCTTTGTAGTTTACAGGGGTGCGGCAGTGTACAGAAAGTGCGAAAAACATGACCTTATGCTTCTGCTTTTCGTATATCTGTTCTCGGCTGCGGGATTCATCGCCGAACAGTTCATCATCACATATTCGATGACGTATATACCGATCGTTATCATATTTAATCTTATCGCTGCGGTCTTTATGAGAAAGCTTCTGCTGTATCATGATTCGATATCGATAACCCCGGCACATTTCGAAAAGGAACTCGACAGCGGCAGGACGGATGTTGTCTTTATCCTTGACAGTCAGCTTCGGATAGTACATCAGAATAAGAGGGCAGAAGTGCTTTCACAGCTCCTTAATGATAAGTATGTCGGAAATAAGATAACGGATGTATTCAAATTCACGCCGGGTGCATATTCCCAGATATGCCAGACCGGCGACGACAGTGCGTTCGGTATAAGTGCCGATTATCCTGCAAATGACCGCCACGTCAACATGATCATCAATCATAAGCTTGACAATTATAATGAGATACTCGCTACGGTCGTTTTCGTATATAACATGGAGGATATCGAGAAGACGGACAATCTTGTCAATGATGTCACCGAAGAAAACGAAGAAGAGATGATAAAGAATGCAGTAAGCATCACAAGGGATGCGCGTGTTCTCATCGTTGACGAGGATATATTGTTCCTTAATGTGTTCCAGCGGATACTCAAGCCTTACGAAGTGAATATAACAAGAGCCGTAAGCGGCCAGGATGCGATCGATCAGGTGACCGGCCATGTATACGACATAATATTCGTTGCTTATGAGATGACCAAAATGACCGGTACACAGCTTGTATCCCGGATAAGGAGCATGCCCGGTGAGTATTACTATCAGGTACCGATAGTGTTTACGACTACGGCGGATATCAATGATGTGTTTACCGGATTTCTCGAAGCGGGATTTAATGATTATCTCGAAAAGCCCGTATCAAAAAGAGCGCTGAATTCCGTTCTTACAAGATGGCTGTGGCAGAGGTTCGGCAATGAGGATACGCAGGACGTACCTGCAGAAAACAGATTTTCGGCACAGTATCATGAACTCAACGAACTGATAAATGATGCGGAGAAGATGTTTAATGACGGGAAATACCAGATGCTCGGGTTCTGCGTCAAGGGTATCAAGCGGGACAGTATGATACTGGGACTTACGGATATATCCGATCTGTCCACGGAACTTGATGAAGCGATATTGTTTGAGGACAAAGAGAAGATCGAGCAGGTATTCAACAAACTCCGCGCCGGTATAAGAGATGCGATCACCATAAGGTGATCGCATCATCTTTAGTTTGCGCGCCATGGGCGCGCTCTAACGGGTGAGAGTCCCGAGTACGCGTAGGCAACGACGAAGTACATAGCTGAACAGCAAGGGTGTCCATCGTGAGGTGGAATCTGAAGGAAGCTGTAGGCAAACCCTTGGCCTG
>JAFZQP010000144.1 GCA_017620345.1 Lachnospiraceae bacterium | reverse complement strand
GAACTGTCGAGAAGGAGCACGGGCAGGACGATATACATACTTGATGAGCCGACGACGGGACTGCATTTTGCGGATGTCCACAAGCTTGTGGAGATATTGCAGAGACTGACCGACGGCGGTAATACCGTGGTTGTGATAGAGCACAATCTTGATGTCATCAAGACTGCCGACTATATAATAGATCTTGGCCCGGAAGGCGGAGATGAAGGCGGGACAGTGATCGCTACGGGGACACCCGAAGAAGTGGCAAAGAACAAGGCTTCATATACGGGTGAGTTCGTAGCTCCGCTCTTAGAGAGAGACCGTGTTGCAGATGCGAAAGCTCTGCCGAAAAAGAAAAGATCCGTGAACAAAAAATGAGGTGCACATGTATCAGAAAGTTGTAAAGAGGATCATAGATATACTGCTGTCGGGTATCGGGATAATAGTGACCGCCATTCCGATGCTCGTTGTTGCACTGCTGATAAAAAAAGATTCGCCGGGCCCTGTATTTTTCAAACAGAAACGGGTAGGCATACATAAAACGCATTTTATGATAATCAAATTCCGGTCGATGCCGGTTACCGCACCATCGGACACGCCGACTCATATGCTGACTCAGGCGGCATCGCTTCTGTCACCGTTTCAGGAAAAACTCAGAAAATATTCAATCGATGAGATCCCGCAGCTGTTCAATATTTTTGCGGGAAGCATGAGCTTTGTGGGCCCCAGGCCTGCGCTGTGGAACCAGTACGATCTTATCGCCGAGCGTGATAAATACGGTGCAAACGATGTGAAGCCGGGACTTACCGGATGGGCCCAGATCAACGGACGAGATGAGCTCGCTATCGATGTCAAGGCGGCGTATGACGGAGAATATGTCAGGAACTTAAGTTTTCTGTTTGATCTGAAATGCTTTTTCGGAACGTTCTTTAAAGTCGCCAAGGCTGAGGGAGTAAGTGAAGGCGGTCCGAACCGAAGATAGGAAGATTCCATGCACGAAATTCTGGCAATAACCGGTATAACCGGAAAATCAGGACAGGCTTTTGCATTCCATCTGGAGAAACATCAGGACGTCATCAGACAGATGTTCCCCGGAGGGATCAGACTCCTGCTGCATCATGAAAGAGAGCGCGACAGGGATATACTTGCGTGCTTTGATACCGAGAGATGCTACGGAGATCTTGAAGATGAACTGTTCCTTTCCGAGGCTCTTCTCGGTGTTGATACGATCGTGCATATCGCGGGGATCCACTGGTCAAGACAGCTGACGACAGCCGCAGCAGGCAATTTTGTCCGCCGTATGATAATGGTACATACGACCGGTATATACAGCAAGTACAAGGAAGCCGGCGAAGAATACAGGAACATAGATGATTTTGTCTATATGATGTGTAAGAGCAAAAACATCATTCTGACCATCCTGCGCCCAACGATGATATACGGAACGATAAACGATCATAATGTCTCGTCCTTTATCAGGATGGTGGACAGATTTCCGATCATGCCTGTTGTGAACAACGCGATGTATGAACTGCAGCCGGTACACTTCAAGGATCTTGGCCGGGCTTACTACGACGTTCTTGTAAGCGAGAAGGTCACGGGAGGTCATGATTATATTCTGTCCGGCGGCGAAGAGATATTGCTTCGGGATATGCTGATAGAGATGGGAGCGTATCTGTCGAAGAAGATGAGATTTTTCAGCGTACCGTTTCCGATCGCATATGCGGGTGCATGGTTCGTATATCTGATTTCGATAGGGAAACTGGACTTTCGCGAAAAGGTTCAGAGACTGTGCGAACCGAGAGTCTATCCGCACGAGGAGGCAACGAGGGATTTCGGATATGATCCGAGAACATTCCGAAGCGCCATAGGCGATGAAGTAAGAGAATACCTGGAGTCGGTCGGAAGGACCAAAAAGGACAGTGACCGATGAAGATACTTGTTGTCTGCCAATATTATCATCCGGAACCTTTTCGCATACATGAAGTGTGCGAAGAACTTGTATGCCGCGGGCATGAAGTGACCGTGCTCACGGGACTTCCCAACTATCCGATGGGTATCATACCGGAGGAATACAGGGGGAAAAAACATCGCGATGAGACCGTAAAGGGAGTGCATATCATACGCGTGAAGGAGCGCCCAAGAACCGAGGGCAAGGCCGGACTTGCGGCGAATTATGTTTCGTTTGTCTTCTTCGGAAGCCTTAAGGCGCTTGCGATGAAGAAAGACTTTGATGTCATATTCGTGTACCAGCTCTCGCCGGTCCTGATGGCCATTCCGGCATATGTAGCAAAGTGGTTCGGCGGACCGAAAAAAGTAGCTCTGTACTGTCTCGACCTGTGGCCGGAGAGTCTTGCGAGCATGGGAATAAGCAGGAACAGTTCGTTCTACAGGTTCATGAAGTTTGTCAGCATCCGGATATATAAAGGTGCGAAAGTGATCGGATTATCTTCAAGGATGTTCGAAAAATACTTCACGCAGGAGCTCGGGCTCAGAAATAAGAGATTCATACATATCCCGCAGTTTGCCGATGAACTGTTCTCCTATATCGGCCCGGAAAAGAAAATTGCGGATAAAGATACGATAGATTACGTGTTTGCCGGAAACGTCGGAAAGATGCAGAGCGTTGAAACAGTCATAAAGGCTGCGGCGCTTGCAAAAGATGACAGGATCAGATGGCATATCGTGGGAGACGGGTTTGCGATCGAAGACTGCAGGAGACTTTGCTCATCGCTTAGCCTTGAAGGGAAGGTCAAGTTTTACGGAAGACTTCCGGTAGAGGAGATGCCGAGGTTTTATGCCATGGCAGATGCAATGATAGTTACCCTGGCCGACAACGAGACGATAAGTTTTACACTCCCGGGAAAGATACAGTCATATATGGCAGCAGGCAAGCCTGTGATAGCATCCGCAAACGGAGAGACAAAGTACGTTATCGAGGACAGCGGATGCGGTATGTGCGCACCCGCTCAGGATGAGAAAGCCTTTGCCGCCATCGCGGACAAGATGGCAGCTTCAAATGACAGGAATCGCATGGGCGAGAATGCTAGAAGTTATTATGATGAACATTTCAGAAAAAAAGATCATGTCGATCGGATAGAAGCTATGCTGGCGGAAATATAGGAGAGAAAAAGTGGCAGACATCACTGCGATCATTCTGACCAAGAATGAAGAAGCCAATATCAGAAAGTGCATAACGTCGATAAAGCCGATAGTAAAGCGAATGATCGTTGTGGATTCCGGAAGTACGGATGATACGGTGGCTATTGCAAAGGAGCTTGGCGCGGATGTTCTTGTGAACATCATGGAGCCGTTCCTGTACGCGAAACAGTTCCTCTATGGCATGGAGCATGGAAATATCGATACAAAGTGGGTCTTTCGGATCGATGCCGATGAAGAACTGACATCCGAGTCGGCAGAAGAGATAGACAGGCTGTGCAACGAGAATGAAAATACGGATGTAAACGGAATCGTCGTAAGGTTTGAAGTTAATTTCATGGGTAGACCGATCCGTCACGGCGGCGTATATCCTCTTCGAAAGCTCCTTCTGTTCAAGTACGGCAAGGGCAATATCGAGGACCGCTGCATGGATGAGCACTGTGTCATATATGAAGGCCGCAGCGTTGAAGTGACACACGACAGTCTCCATCATGATGATAAGGGGCTGACGGCCTGGATACACAAGCATAACAACTATTCCACGCGTGAGATGATGGATTACTTTAACAGCATCAGATCGTCGGGAGCAACAGGCCTCGGAGAGGACAGCACCCTTGATGCCAAGGCAAAATTCAAGCGCTTCCTTCGCTGGAAGATCTACTACAGGCTTCCGGCAGGTTTTCGCGCATACGCGTACTATTTTTACCGCTATTACATACGGCTGGGATTTCTTGACGGCAGGGAAGGGAAGATATTCTGCTTCATGCAGGCCTACTGGTACAGGTTCCTTGTCGACGCCAAGATATACGAAGCCACGAAGAATAAAGACCACAACGTTTAGCCACGAAATGTTCCTGTCAAAACACGCTTTCGCTCATTTTTCCGCACGTCACGTTACTAGAGTGGCCATAGGTACATCGGAATTTGCGATTATGAATATTTTCGATGCCCATTATCCTCATCCGGTATGAAAAAATGCATCGATTTCAGCCTTTTTATTTATTTTCGATGCCCGAGGTATTGAGCAACCATAATAAAAGTCATCGAAAAGAACAGAAAATATAAAAATCGATGCACAATCCCTTTTTTAGTCTATCATGAATAACGCAAATGCCCAAAAGGAGATAATGCATGAGAAAGATCTTGATCATAACCGGAAGATACGTGCCGGGATTCCGTGACGGAGGCCCCGTCCGCTCGATCCTGAACCTGACCGAATGGCTGGGTAACGAATACGACATAAGGATCATGTGCCTTGACAGGGATCACGGAGATACTGCACCTTACCCGGATATAAAGACGGATGAGTACAACGAGGTAGGCAATGCCCGTGTATGGTATACGCCGAAGTTTTCAGAGGACGCGATCCTGAAACTGTCGGCGGATGCGGATGTGGTATACTGCTGCGGACCTTACAGTGACTATGCGCGCATGGCGATGAAACTGAAGAAGCAGGATAAGATAAAAGCTCCGTTGTACATAGCTTCGATGGGATCTTTTTCACCTGAGGCGTTCAGGATAAAGGGCGGTAAGAAGCGGCTGTTCATATCATACATGAAAATGATGGGGTATTTTAATAAGATCATCTGGTCCGTTACGTCCGAAAGAGAGGAAGATGAATTGAAGGCTGTTGTCGGCAATGGCAGCAGATGCGTGATCGCCGCCGATCTTCCGAGACGAAACACGGCGGAACATGACCATACAAAATCCGTCAATGAGTTAAAACTGATATTCCTGTCGCGGATATGCCGCAAGAAGAACCTTGAAGCGGTGGCGGATATATTAAGACTTTTAGAAGGTGATATCAGGATCAAACTTGATATTTACGGAACAAAAGAAGATCCCGAATATCTTCGGAAGTGCATGGCATCGCTTGATGAGCTTAAAAAGACGCATCCTCTCATCAAGTGGGAGTATATAGGAGAAGCGGACAGTGACAGTGTCCCGGAGATATTTGCGGGATATGATGCATTCGTGTTCCCGACACTCGGAGAAAACTACGGACATGTTATCGCTGAGAGCATTGCGGTGGGATGTATTCCCGTGATAAGCGATACAACGCCTTGGCTTGATCTTGACGAAAAGGAATGCGGATATGTCTGCAGCCTTGATGATCTTCAGACATTTGCAGACAGACTTGCGGAACTTGCCGCCATGGATGAGGAGCAGCTTGCATACAAAAGAGAAAAATGCCGGGAATATACCGGACTTGTGAACGACCGCTCCGTAAGAGAGTCGGGATATCACAGGATATTCGGGTGACGACGGGTGATTTTTTAAAACAGAGTTAAAGTTTCTGCGTAAATGTCCGATATATATTACAGACATGCAGGGAAGCAGTTTAAAACGGATGGAGCCGGTCTCGTTTTAGGCTGTTTTTTTGTGCCTGTGCTGTACTTTTAGAATTGAAAATACATAAGCATTGAGTTATACTATATCTTGAATAATTTTGTAAAAAAGGCATTGAAAGGGGAAAGACATGCTTTATTCGGATATAGGTATAGACCTGGGAACAGCCAGTGTTCTTGTGTATGTAAGGGGTCGCGGAGTTGTATTAAAAGAGCCTTCGGTCATTGCTCTTGATACGGATACAAATACGATCAGGGCGATAGGGGAAGAAGCCAGGATGATGCTTGGCCGTACACCCGGTAATATCGTAGCTATCAGGCCGCTCCGCCAGGGAGTTATCTCGGATTACACGACAACCGAGAAGATGCTCAAGTATTTTATACAGAAGGCAGTCGGAAGGAAGAACTTCCGTAAGCCGAGGATCAGTGTATGTGTACCTTCGGGCGTTACCGAAGTTGAGAAGAAGGCAGTTGAAGATGCTACGTATCAGGCAGGAGCCAGATATGTTGAGATCATAGAAGAGCCTATAGCCGCAGCGATCGGCGCGGGTATCGATATCGGAAGACCGTGCGGTAACATGATAGTCGACATAGGCGGCGGAACAACGGATATAGCGGTAATATCACTCGGCGGTGCCGTTGTGTCCACATCGATCAAGGTCGCGGGAGATGATTTTGACGAAGCGATCGTCAGGTATATGAGAAAGAAGCACAATCTCCTGATCGGTGATAATACGGCTGAGGACATCAAGATCAAGATAGGAACGGCGTTCAAACGCCCGGAGATAGAGTACCTTGAGGTTACGGGACGTAACCTCGTAACGGGACTACCGAGAACCGTCAAGGTTTCATCGGAGGAAACGGAAGAAGCACTTCGTGATACGACAGGACAGGTGGTTGAAGCCATTCACTCGGTCCTTGAGAGAACTCCTCCCGAGCTTGCAGCCGATATTGCGGCAAGGGGAATAGTTCTTACCGGTGGGGGAAGCCTCCTTCGCGGTCTGGAAGATCTGATCGCGTACACGACCGGTATCAATACGCTGACAGCCGAAGATCCGATGACAGCCGTGGCAATAGGAACAGGTAAATACGTGGAATTCCTTGCGGGTTATACGGATAGCTTCAGTTAATATCACAGCAGGGGATGTAATACGATAAAGGGGAATCAGTATGGTAAAGGGACTGTATACGGCAGCGACCGGAATGGTGAACGAGCAGAGGAGAGTCGATGTACTTGCCAACAATCTGGCTAACTCGTCGACTACGGGATTCAAGGCGGAGGGGTCAACTTCCGAATCCTTCTATGATGTTCTTGCCTACAAGATCAAGGACACATCGGAACCATTCTTCGCAAGGAAACTGGGAGCGATGAACCTCGGTGTCAAGATCGGGGAGACGTATACGGACTATTCGGAAGGTTCTTTTGTTACAACAAACAATGACTACGATATGGCAATATCCGGCAAGGGATTTTTTGCCATAGAATTTACGGCCAAGGACGGTACGGTATCAACCAAGTATACGAGAGCCGGAGATTTCATAGTAAATTCAAACGGTGATCTTGTTAACAAGAACGGGGATTTCGTACTCGATATAAACGGTCAGCATATCAAACTCGATCCGATCATCAAGCCTACCATGGGTCTTGACGGGACGATCTATCAGAACGGAAATGCGGTTGCAACGATACAGGTTCAGGACTTTGAAGATTACAACTATCTGAAGAAGTACGGCGAGAACTATTATGATATCGTTGAGGGCGCAACACCGATAGAATCCGATGCTACAATTTATAACGGGATGCTTGAGGCATCTAATGTACAGACGGTCAAGGAAATGGTCAACCTGATCAACTACCAGCGTGCGTATGACACGAACCAGAAGATGATACAGGCCCATAACGAGACGCTTGATGTTGCGGTAAATCAGCTTGGTAAGGTCTAATCTAGAAGGGAGTTATTTATGGTAAGAGCATTATGGAGCGGTGCATCGGGAATGATCGCACAGCAGACTAACGTAGATACCATCGCCAATAACCTGGCAAATGTCAATACTGTCGGATACAAGACCGAGCAGAACGAGTTCAAGTCCCTGCTCTATCAGGAGATCCAGACAAGGACGACAACGGCAAACGGTATACAGAAGCCGGTAGGGGCTCAGGTCGGACTCGGTGTCAGAAATGCAGCCATCACATCCGAGTTTACACAGGGTGCGTTCCAGGCTTCCGAGAGTTCAACTAGCTTTGCGATAAGCGGCGAGGGATTCTTCGCTCTTAACAATAACGGCAAGACGATGTATACGCGAAACGGTGATTTTCACTTTGCGCTTGGTCCCAACAACCAGATGTGGCTGACCTCTTCCGACGGATATCCGGTACTCAATACAACGGGACAGCCGATAACGATACCGGCGGACTATATCGCCAACAAGGTTCAGGTCGATGCCAACGGCCAGCTCACATACCCGGATGCAAATAACAACCAGCAGCCCATTGCAGGAATGCAGATAGGTCTGTTCCAGTTCCAGAATCCGAGCGGTCTGTTCAAGACCGGTGGAACGATGTATCTTCCGACGGAAGCATCGGGAGCGGCTCTTAATGAAGCGACAAACGCCAACCTTACCAAATCGGAAGTCCGTCAGGGATATCTGGAGAGTTCGAACGTTCAGGTTGCGGATGAAATGGTCAATCTTATCATCGCACAGCGTGCATACGAGCTTAATTCAAAAGTCATTACGACATCCGATTCGATGCTTCAGGTTGCAAATGATCTTAAGAGGTAATATATGGACATAGGAAGCTTATACACTGATTATCTGACACAGACGGCAACAAAGGCCAGCAATCTCGAGAGAACGCTTTCCGGCAACAACAGGGAGAAGTCCGACGATGAACTCCTTGATGCCTGCAAGCAGTTCGAGGCGTATTTCTATGAGCAGGTCTTCAAGAACATGCAGAAGGCAATGGTCCCGAGTGATGAGTCTGACCCGAACCATACGCTTGTTGATTATTACAAAGAAAATCTCATCGCCGAATACAGCAAAGAGATAGTAAATCAGAGCGGAGGCGGCAGCAATACTCTCGCTCAGCAACTCTATGAACAGATGAAAAGGAACAATTCAGTATAGATCCGATGGAAAATATCTCCGGTTATATCGAGCACATCATTTTTTCCAATGAGGATAACGGATATACGGTATTTACACTGACCACCGACACAGATGAGATAACCTGTGTCGGTGCTTTGCATGCCGTGAGCGCAGGTGAGAACGTTAAGCTGTCGGGGCAGTATGTTCAGCATCCTCTGTACGGCAGACAGTTTTCGTTTGAAAAATATGAGATCTCGGCAGCCGAGGATGAAATTGCCGTATTGAGATATCTGTCATCAGGCGCAGTTAAGGGCATAGGACCGGCTCTTGCCATGAAGATAGTCGATGCATTCGGGAAGGATACGTTCAGGATAATGGAAGAAGAGCCCGAGATGCTTGCGCAGATAAAGGGAATATCGCTTCGCAAGGCGCAGGAGATAGGAGCAGCGGTTACACAGAAGCAGGATCTTCGAAAAGTCATGCTGTTCCTTCAGAAGTTCGGAATATCAAACAATCTGGCGAATAAGATATACAGAAAATACGGCAATGACATATATGATGTCATGAAAGATGATCCGTACAGACTTGCTGAAGACATCGAGGGCGTGGGATTTCGTACCGCGGATGAGATAGCAATGTCTTCGGGTGTTGCAGCTGATGCGGCGTGCCGTGTAAAGAGCGGGATAAGATACGCTCTGTCATCTGCGGTGACCGAGGGCCATATATATCTGCCGCTTGAACAGCTTATTGAATATTCGGCGCAGCTTCTGGAGGTTGACAGGGAATATATCAGGTCCGAGTGCGAGAACCTGGCCATGGAAAAGAAGCTGATAATGAAGATGGCGGACGGAACAGCCCGCGTGTATCAGGGCAGCCTGTACAACATGGAGATAAAATGCGCCAGAATGCTTCTCGATCTTGATGTTCTGCTCGAGCCTGACAGTTCTCACATCAGGAGTCAGATCAGTGCGCTTGAAGAAGATGCGGTACATCTTGATGACAAACAGGCAGATGCGGTCGTTACCGCGATATCTAACGGGGTCAGTATCATCACCGGAGGACCCGGAACAGGAAAAACAACTATAATCGACATTCTGATCAAATATCTCGTGCAGCACGGTGAAGATTTCGTGCTTGCCGCACCGACCGGAAGGGCGGCCAAGAGAATGACGGAAGCGACCGGATATGAGAGCTTTACCATCCAGAGACTTCTGGGGCTGACACCCGGAGGCGATAACGGGAGAAGATATTCATATCAGCACAATGAGGATGATCCGCTCGATACCGATACGATCATAGTGGATGAAATGTCAATGGTGGACCTGCCGTTGCTTCATGCTCTGTTGTCTGCCATAATACCGGGGACCAGACTGATAATGGTTGGAGATACGGATCAGCTCCCTTCGGTGGGACCGGGCAGTGTGCTTAAGGATCTGATCGCATCGGAATGCTTCAGGGTCACATGTCTTGACAGGATATTCAGACAGTCCGAAACAAGCGATATAATACTGAACGCGCATAAGATCAACTCGGGAGTGATGCCGAAACTTGACAATAAGAGTCGGGATTTCTTTATGCTCAGGCGCAGTGAGATAGATCCGATCCTTAAAAATATCGTTGTACTTGTTAATGAAAAACTTCCCGGATATGTCGGAGCCAGGCCGTTTGATATTCAGGTACTGACGCCGATGCGAAAAGGCCCTTTAGGAGTCGAAAGCCTGAATCCGATATTACAGCGATACATCAACCCGCCTGAGCGAGGCAAAAAGGAAAAGAACATCGGAAGCGTGATCTTCAGAGAGGGTGATAAGGTCATGCAGATACGCAACAACTATCAGCTTGAATGGGAAGTTGTGGGAAGATACGGGATCGTGGCCGATAAGGGACTCGGGGTGTTCAACGGTGATATGGGCACGATCAGATCCATTGATACTCTTTCGGAGACGATGGAAGTTGTCTACGAGGAAGATCATCTTGTAAGATACCCGTTTTCAAATCTTGATGAACTTGAACTTGCTTATGCCGTGACCATACATAAATCACAGGGAAGCGAATATCCTGCGGTAGTTATCCCGCTTCTTACCGGCCCCAGGCAGCTGTTCAACCGAAATCTTCTGTATACGGCCGTCACAAGGGCCGTAAAATGCGTTACCATTGTCGGCAGCGAGAACACGATAAAGCAAATGGTGGATAATGCCGATGAACTGAAAAGATTCACAAGTCTTGACGAAGTCTTAAGGGAACTCTCCCAACTGTAAACCAAAAGGTAAAGGAAAACCCATGATCAAAACCATATTAGTACGTATGGCGGATCTTATATATCCGCCTGTCTGTCCGGTGTGTAATGACATAGTGTCGGTACGCCACCGTGACATATGCCCGGAGTGTGAGAAAAAACTTACATTTATAGGGGACAGTTACTGCATGAAATGCGGCAAGCCCGTTGAAGAATATGAGGAGTACTGCGGTGACTGCAGAAGACTCCTCCATATGTATGACGAAGGCCGTGCTGCGCTCGTATACGATCTGTATATGTCAAGGAGCATATACAGGTTCAAGTACGCCGGTAAGCAGGAATTTGCCCGCTTTTATGCCCGTATCATGTATGAACGCCTCGGCGATAAGATGAAAAGCTGGAGAGCGGATGCGATCATCCCGATACCGGTACATAAGAAAAGACTGAGAAAAAGAGGATACAATCAGGCCGGACTTATAGCAAGAGAACTGTCAAAAAGACTCGGGATCCCTGTAAGGGAAGATATCGTAACAAGGTGCACAGCGACAAAAGCACAGAAAAACCTTGGCGCCGGTGAGCGACAAAATAATCTTAAAAAGGCTTTTAAAGTAACCGGAAATGTTGTAAAATTAGATACAGTCTTGGTCATTGACGACATATACACAACAGGTGCGACGGTCGATGCGATGGCAGGATGTCTAAAGGGGGCAGGCGTCAGAAAAGTGTATTATGCTTCTCTGTGCATTGGAAGGGGAATCTGAATTATGATTTTCAGGAGGAATCACTAATGGATGTCAAGAATTGCAGAAGATGCAGAAGGCTGTTCAATTATATCGGCGGCCAGCCTATATGCCCTCAGTGTCGTGAGGAACTGGAGAAGAAGTTCCATGAAGTCAAGAAATATCTGTTTGACAATCGGGGAGCAACTATCCCGGATGTTATAGAAAACTGTGATGTTGAAGAGTCACAGGTTCGTCAATGGGTAAGAGAGGAAAGACTTGAATTCTCATCGGGTATCGATGCCGGGATCACGTGCGAGAACTGCGGCGCTCCCATAAACACGGGACGTTTTTGCGAAAAGTGTAAGGCATCCATGATCAATGATCTGTCTGCCGCAGGAAAGAGGCCTCAGGTTGAAGAGCCCAGGCCGCAGGCAAAACAGCCGACCGGAAACAAGATGAGATTCTTAAACCAGTAAATATGCTTAATGAAGAACGTATCAGGCTGATGACAAGAATGGCCGCCTATGAGGAACACGAAGGCAGGAAGGATATAGCCATCTCCGAGTACTTCAGAGGCGATTACATCAGTTTTCAACTTTTAAAATCAGCTATCTATGCCACCGTTGGGTTTGCCCTGGCGGTGGCTATGTATGTTTTATATAACATGGAGACTTTCCTTGAGGATTTCTACAAAATGGATATCCTGGAATTCCTTAAGGGTATCCTGTCCAAGTATTGCCTTGTTCTGGCGATATATCTTGTGATCTCCTATTTTGTTTACAGTTACAGATATTACAAGGCCAAAAAGCACGTTAAGCAGTATAATCAGCTCCTTCGCGCGCTTTTGCAGATGCTTGCGATAAACCGTAAAGGAAGGAAATGATAATGGAGTCATTACTGATAGTAAAACAGCAATTGACAAGATTTTATACGCGATTTGAAGCATACATAGTCCCGGTGCTCAAGTTCCTGGCTATGTTGTTTGCTCTGCTGTTCATCGGCAGCAGTGTCGGATTCATGTCCAAGCTTAAGAATCCCGCCATCGTGCTCATTCTTTCCCTTCTGTGCTCATTTATGCCGACGAACGTGATAGTGCTCCTTGCCGGTTTTGTGATCGTGGCGCATATGTATGCACTGTCGCTTGAATGTGCGATAGTAGTGCTGTTCATATTTGTCATAATGTACGCTCTTTACTTCAGGTTCACTCCGGGAGATGCCATAGTGGTCCTTCTTACTCCCGTTGCGTTTGCGATGCATATACCGTATGTGATCCCGCTGGCCATGGGCTTTGTAGGAAGCCCGATCTCATGTATATCGGTAGGCTGCGGAACAGCGGTGTATTACATCCTTCATTATGTGAGCGAGCACCAGGATGCATTGTCGTCCGGCGGCGGCCTGTCGGATATTGATGTAGAGAGTATGCTCGGAGGGTTCAAGACCGTCATTGACGGGATACTCAAGAATGATGTCATGATAGCGATGATCATTACGTTTGCGGCAACGATAATCGCCGTATATCTGATCAGGAGGCTCAAGATCAATTATTCATGGCAGATCGCACTCGGAGTCGGTATCATCACCTGCTTTGTCGTACTGCTTGTATCATCTGCCGTGCTTGATGCCGAGATAGGTATCGGAGGAGCTATCCTGAGCCTGTTTTTCTCAGCGATCATTGTACTGGTGCTTCAGTTCTTTATATTCAATGTCGATTACTCCCGGGCGGAGTATGTCCAGTTTGAGGATGACGAGTATTATTACTACGTTAAGGCCATACCGAAGATCACTCTGGATGCACCTGCCGTAAAAGTAAGGCGGCATACGTCACGTCCCGATGATGATTTTGATGACGAGGATGAGTTTTAATGTCGGAACTTATTGAGTCCATAACCTCATTTATTGAGCGGTATGTTACATGGCTCTCCCTTCCTTCGATCAAATGGACCGATATTGTGGAGATCCTTATCATTTCCGTTCTGCTGTACAGAGTCCTTGCATGGATCAAGGAATCAAGAGCATGGTCACTCCTTAAAGGTATAGTGATCATACTTGTCTTTGTCATGGTCGCGGCCATGTTCTCGATGACCACGATACTGTGGATAGCAAAGAACATATTCGGAGTTGCGGTAACGGCCATGGTAGTCGTATTTCAGCCCGAACTGCGTAAAGCACTCGAACAGCTCGGAAGGCGTAAGGTGGTATTGTCTTCGCTGTTCCAGTTTGACAACAGGATCATAGGCGAGAGATTTTCCGATGAGACGATCAACGAGATCGTAAGAGGATCGTTTGAAATGGGAAGGTCCAAGACGGGAGCCCTTATAGTCATAGGTCAGAACGACCTTCTTACCGATTACGAAAATACGGGTATCAAGCTTGACGCCGAGATCTCCAGCCAGCTTCTGATCAATATATTCGAACATAATACACCGCTTCATGACGGTGCCGTTATAATACAGGGGAACAGGATCGTATCTGCGACATGTTACCTTCCGCTGTCCGAGAATATGGAATTGTCCAAGGAACTCGGAACAAGACACCGCGCGGGAGTCGGAATATCAGAGGTAACGGATTCCATGACCGTTATCGTATCCGAGGAGACCGGAAGAGTATCGGTGGCATATGAAGGTATTCTTTCGAGAAATGTTGACATGGATGAACTGCGGGAAATGCTCAGGACGATCCAGGGCAGGACATATGAGGAGAAGAAATCGCTCCGTCTGTTTAAGAGAAAGGCCGAATGATGAGAAGCATATTTACAAAAAACCTCGGCCTTAAAATAGTTTCCGTTCTCGGTGCATTTGTTTTATGGCTGGTGGTGGTCAACGTGGACGACCCGATAATCAGCAAGACATATACCGGTATACAGGTCGAGATTCTAAGCGAGGATGTTCTTACCGATCAGGATAAGTGTTATGAGATAGCGGGTGATTCCGGAACGATCAATGTTGTGGTCACGGCTCACAGATCGGTTATCGATCTTATGAGCAAGGACTATATCAAGGCAACGGCAGATCTGAAGTCGCTCACTTCGCTTGATACGGTTCCGATAGAAGTGAAGAGTACCAGATATTCGGACAGGATCGATTCGGTCACGACGAGAAATGCCAATCTCAAGCTTACGATAGAAAATCTTGTGAGCAAGGAGATACCTGTAGTGGTCGGAGCAGACGGACATCCTGCGGAAGGTTATATTTTTGCAAGGGCTGAGAATGCGATATCTGCGATAACCGTAAGCGGACCCGAATCGCTCATTTCACAGATAGACAGGGCGGAGGCTGTCGCGGATATCAGTGGTATAAGCAGAGATTTTACCATCACTGAGCCGTTATTCCTTTGCAACGCTGAAGGCGAAAGGATCAATGATGAAAGGATCATATTCTCCAGAACGGTCACGGAGATCAAATATATAATATACGAGACCAAGACGATCCCGATAAACAGCGGATTTTCCGGCACGCCGGCAGCGGGCTTCGGAACTACGGGTGTAGTCATAACAGAGCCCGAGAGTGTTCTCATTGCCGGAAAGGGCGAGAACTATGATGATATGGAAGTCATCTATATCCCTTCCGATCAGGTATCGGTTGACGGAGCCACATCCGATGTTACCGCAAATGTGAGCATAGCCGATTATCTGCCTACAGGCGTGATATTTGCCGATCCGGAATTTGATCCCAATATCAGGGTCAAGGTCGGCATAGACAAGAATGAGCGCAAGGTTATCGATGTTCCTCTTTCCAACGTGACTGTTGAGAATGTACCGGAAGGGTATACCGTAAACATTGTTGATATAGGGGGAACATTCCCCGTGGAGATACAGGGGATAGGCGACTCGTATGAAAGATACAGCGGCGATCTGGCGATATGCAGGATCGATGCATCAAATCTTGTTCCGAGAAATACGCCTGCTGTAGATGCACCTGTTACCGTCGGGGAAAATGACGCAACGGTAATATTTGATTTTCCTGCCGGAGTATCGCTTACTAATCCGGTAACTCTCATGGTTGTTGTGGATCGTGTGCAGGAGACGGATGAAAATGCCCAGGCAGTCATGCCTACGGCAGGTGCGGCTATAGGCGAGTAAGCCTTGTGATTTTAGCGGATCAGTGGTATAATCCATCTGTTAGGGGTTATTATTCATAGAATGGAGGAAGGACTCTTATGGTTAGTCAGAGGGTTGTTATCAAGAACCCTACGGGTCTGCATTTAAGACCGGCCGGAATACTGTGCAAAGAGGCGATGAAGTACAAATCCCTTATCACATTTTCGTTCCGTGAGAGTACCGCTAATGCCAAGAGCGTTCTCAGCGTGCTCGGTGCATGTGTCAAATGCGGTGATGAGATAGAGTTCACCTGTGACGGCGATGATGAATCGGAAGCATTACAGGCGCTCATAAATGCAGTGGACAGCGGTTTAGGTGAATAGATGATACGGCTCCGCGGGCGCGGAGCCTTTTTTATGGATGAACACAGATGGAAATAGTAAATGAGATCCTGTCAAATAAAATACTTGTGACGGCTTTTCTGGGATACTTTATCGCTCAGATAGTCAAGGCGATCATAGAAGCCTGCGTGGATCATACTTTCAATTTGAGAAGGCTGTTTTCGGGAAACGGCGGGATGCCGAGCTCACATGCATCTACGGTATGCGCTCTTGCAACGATGACAGCGCTTGTAAGAGGCCTGGGTTCGTTTGAATTTGCGTTTACGGTAATATTTGCGATAGTCGTGATGGTGGATGCGAGCGGAGTCAGAAGAGAGACCGGCAACCAGGCGGTGATACTCAATGAGCTCATGGAGTATTTTGCAAAGCTCAAAGACAATCCGCCGAGATTTTCCCATGATAAGTTAAAAGAGCTGATCGGCCATACCCCGCTGCAGGTACAGACAGGAGCGGCGCTCGGGATAATAATCGCCGTCGTGATGCATTTTGTCTGGAAATAACCTTACTGCTGTTTGGTCATATACTGTGCGATGGCCTTTTCCCAGTCCGCAAACATATAGCCGCCTGTAAGCTTCAGCATATAGTTCTCAAGTACCGAGTAGGCCGGCCTGTCAGCCGAGGCCGGGTTCATTTCCTTGTACTGTTTGCTCGTTACCGGATTGACCACTGTCTTTATATCCGCAAGTCTGAATATCTCTTTTGTAAAATCAGCCCATGAGCAGCTTCCTTCACATGTTCCGTGAAACAGTCCGTAGTTCTCGGTCCCTACAAGAGAAAAGACAGCCTTTGCAAGCTCGTCGGCACAGGTAGGTGAGCCTACCTGATCGTTGACCACACTTATCTCATCATGTGTTTCCGACAGTCTGAGCATGGTCCTGACAAAGTTTTTGCCGTCTCCGTACAGCCATGCAGTACGGATGATATAGTATCTGTCGGAAAACTGTCTGACAAACTCCTCGCCGGCAAGCTTTGTCCTGCCGTACATTGCCTTGGGAGCCGGGGCGTCAAACTCTGTATACGGATGATCGCCGTCACCGGCAAAAACATAATCGGTCGAGATATGAACAAGCTTTGCTCCGGTTTCGGAAGAAGCTATTGCAAGATTACGCGGGCCTATCGCATTGATCCTGTATGCTGCATCGACCTGGACTTCACATGCGTCTACATTTGTATGGGCCGCACAGTTGATGATCGCATACGGTCTGATCTCGCGACAGATATCAAGTACCCCGTCAAGGTCCGTGATATCAAGATGTCTGATACCGTCAATGGAAAAATCGGTATTTATAAGCTCGTATTCATCATTTCCCGCACACAGCTCATTAACGGCGCGTCCGAGCTGCCCGTTGCTTCCGGTTACGATTATCTTCTTCATGATATCCTCTCCCTGAAATCGATATTTTGAGTCATATCCTAATTGAGTTTACTTGTGACTACAAAATATAGTATACTTATCATTGGTTTTAATTGCAATTGTTTGTGTCAAGTTAGTGTAAAGAATATGGACCGTGTTTTTATTTTTCCCGAGCAGACCGACAGCAGATACGCGATGGCCGTAACTGACTACCGCATATGTATGGTGATCGCCGCGATCCTGCTGATCGTTTTCATATACGGCGTTATATCGCTCATCTTTTTAAGGAATGAATATCACAACAGACTATTGGGAGTGATAAAGTGTGCACTCCCCTATCTTCCCGTTATCATAGCGGTCCTTTGCATCAAGCTCCCGCAAGGTTTCCTTACGAATGATGAATACAGCATATATTATGATGCGACGAACCTTATCCATGACACCTGGTTCAATTATATGACGGTGTATTTCTATATCGTCTCCCTGATCATATTTCCGTTCACATACGGACCGATAATCATGAAGGTGATCATTGAGTTCTTTGTTGTCGGCTACTGCGTATACCGCTCGCAGGGATTCTTCGGAAAGCGTGTGGGATCTCTTATGTATATTCTGTTTTTGCTGTATCCGGTGATCGCATATACGACGAGCGCACACAGGCTGCCCGTGTATTTTCTGATCTACCTGGCCCTGTTTGTAAAAATCATATTCGACAGGCTCGAGAAGAGGGATATAACGTTTGTTCAGGCCGTACTTGTATTGTTTTCCGGAGCGGTGCTTACACAATGGAGGACAGAGGGAATATATCTTCTTGTGCTCGTGCCCATACTTATGTTCATGGCGTATCCGGGACTTCGGAAGGTAAAGTCCGCGCTTTTTGTCATAGCCGGGTACCTGATCATTCAGTATGTGCTGTGGATACCGCAGAACGGGATCTCGGCAAACGGCCTCGACAGTGCGGCAAATGACAGGATGAAGCCTTTTTACGCATACACGATAACAAATATGTACAGGAACGGACTTGATACAAAAGCCAACGCGGCAGATCTTGAGATCGTTGACAGATATCTGTCAGTAGATGTGATAGAGAAGATCAATGAGCACTACGGGGATATAAATTACGAAGATGTGCTCATACTGTATAAGGACGGGTTCATCGGGGTAAGGCCGGAAGCGGGAGATAAAGAGTTTGCGGCTTATTCCGAAGCGCTGGGGCGGATATTCGTAAACAATCCCGGGGTGTTTGCCGCAACGAGATGGGGAGCGTTCTGTTATGCCGCACTACCTTATCATATCGAATTTTCGGGTACGGGACTTAGGGAGCTGGCTTCGTTTGCGATCAGTATCGTAAAGACGACGGCATACAACCTGTTCATCCCGGTAACGTTTATGATGGCGGCTCTTGTTTACTGTCTGATAAAAAGAGACTGGTTCGATCTGTTCGTGTTCGGAGGGCTGGCAGCACACTGGTTCATCGTGCTTGTTCTGGCTCCTGCATCATATTTTAAATACTACTTTCCGGTTTACATAATATCATATTTCTATATGATCTTCGTTTTGATGAGATATCTGGCCAAGAATAAGGAAAAGACGGCTTCATGATAAGAGAACTGTTATATGAACTGCATACAGGTCACAGGCTGCTTGCAGGTATCGGCTCAGGTTTAGTCCTGTATCTCCTGTCGGTCCTGATACTGCTTCGTACAGGGAAGGAGAAGGATAAAGATCTGCCGGTGCTATTGTGCATAATGGTCACGATAGGATGCGCATTTTCACGGATGATCGAGGCATGTCTTTCATTACGGGAAGACTCTAAGATAAAAAAGGCAGGCGCTCCTGTTTTTGGAATACTTCTTGTCATACTTGCGATATCGGTATCGGGACAGAATGTATTTTCAAAGGAATGCGCCGAAAAAGCCGGGAACGGCATGCATATACAGGAAGGTCTGACGGATGCGATGGATACTATCCTTACGCAGACGGATCGGCCGGAAGTACTTACCATGCCCGGGTGGGATATATATTTCAGAGCCTACTCATCAAGGTTTAGCATCATTGATGAAGATGCGGATGCAAATGCCGAACTTTCAGGGATACATCCTGATATGAAAAAAGTTGCGAAGGCCGGCTCGGAATATGTTGTACTGTCTTCGGGTATATGGCCCGAGATCCCGCTCGACAGGTACGGATATGAGCTTATATATGAGAACGGGTCGTGCCGGGTGTACAGGGAGGTGAGAACTCCTTGATCACGAAGGCGATCGTCGCTTTTTTTATATTCTTTATATTGGCGTTTATTGACGGGAAGTGGGCCGACATCATACTTAAAAAGCTCGGTGCGAAAGGCTCGGTCGTCTTCCGCCTCGCTTTCGGCGGATGCGCGGTGATGCTGCTCGGAATGGTATCATGCTTTGCGGGAGCGCTTCTTTCGCTGTCACCGGGTGTGTGTTTACTGACAGCGGCAGTGCTGATATGCATAGCAGGTATCGGGGCGTTTATCACGCAAAAAAGATCGGGGACAAAGAACGGTGAGTATTCTTTTGAAAAACCCGACAGGACTGTTCTGATACTTGAGCTGATCGCTGCCTTGCTGATCGTATCACAGATCGCAGGGGCAGTATTGTTTAAAAGCGACAGGACGGAGGCAATAAGGTGCGTGGCAACCGCAACGTCTGTCTATGAGACCGGTCACTTGAGTCTGTCGGATCCGATGATGCTGTTTATCGGCTGCATCAGTGCCGTGACCGCTATACACCCGCTTAACGTTGTGTTCGCTCTATCACCGGCACCGCTCATCATCCTGTACTATCTTTGCTACACCGCGGTCGCAGACAGAGTCTGCAGCAGGCGCGGCAGCAGGATGGCTGTAATAGCGGCAGCACTTCTTTCGTTATGGGGTTACCAGTCGGACGTACTCATACCGGTAACACTTCTGCTGTCGTGGTTTGGGATATGGGTATATATCGTTCACGGTGTGATGAGCATCGCAGCCGTTCTTCTCATATTATATCTGAGGGGACGACCCGAAAGGCCGGCCGATACAGAGGGAGAAGACATAGATGATGATTTGGAGGAATGGGATATGAACAGGCATAAGATAATAAATGCAAGGAATCTGGCAATAGCGCTTGGGGTTATCGCGTGCGTTCTGATAGGGGCTGTTATAGTGCTCAACAACAAGATCAACAGGCTATATGATGCGACCGTAAATCTTCAGGCGGATATGAACAGCAGATGCAGCGTTTATGAGTTTGCTCCGGATCCCGGAACATCAGCCGGATACCTTCTTCGGGAAAGCGACGGGACGCTTACGTTCATCGGAGGCGGTCCTGCAGGCAACGCGGATGCGCTTGGCTCATTTCTTGATGAGTACGGGAAGGACATCGCAAAATGGTATGCGTACGGAGATGACGAAGCCGATTCGGGAGCGATGAGGCAGCTCATGACGTCGCAGGAAGTCCATGTTGACAGAGTATATGTTATAGATGCAAAAGAGATGACGGAATTGAAATGATCGTAAAAGCACTGCTCGTGATTATCTGTAATTTCATATTGTATCTGGCTTTCGGAAGTTTCTTTACGGTAAGAAAGGGACGCGGATGGTCGCTGCCGGTTGCTGTGACCGTCGGATTTTTCGTCTATTATGCTCTTTTTGCCGTATTCTGCCTTCCGATAATGTTCACATACAGACCGCTGTCGCTGCTGACGCGTGTTTGGGCTGTTCCGTGTGCTGTGATCCTTGCAGCCGCGATAGTCTGTTACGGACGCAGATGGATCGAAAAGTTCAGGAAGATCGTTTCGGACAGGACCATGTATCCGTTTTGGGCCGGAGTGATCGCAGTTACCGTGATCCTTGTGATCCTTGCTGTTATAACATATAATTTCACGCTTGATGCCGCTTATTATGTGGCAAATGTAACAACAAACGTGGATACTGATATGATAAACGTATATGATCCTTTCACCGGAAACTGGCAGGATCATTTTGAACTTCGATACGTATTTGCGACATACTACACGGCAGATGCCGTAGTATGTCAGCTGACGGGGCTGCCCGCTCTGATACAGACAAGGTTTGTGATGGCTGCTACGGTCATCGTCATTGTTAACATGCTCTATGTATATATATGCCGGTATTTTTGGGAGGATCACAGGCGTGCATTTTTGATGTACCTGTTCATGACCTTTGTAAACTTACTTTTCATAAGCCTTTACACGTCATCCAACTTCCTTGCGACAAGGACATATGAGGGAAAATCGATCGTCGGGAACATATCGATCGTGATGATCTTTATACTGTATATGATGCTCATAAAAGAAGGAGAGAGCGCAGGGGTATTCATGAAGCTGTTCATTGTCTGCCTTGGTACTGCGACGGTGAGTTCTACCGCAAATATGGTCATTCCGGCCGCGGTCTTCATAATGTTCGTCCCGTATGCGGTTTTGGGCAGAAAGTTAAAACTGCTTGGAAAAATACTGATGTGCATAGTTCCCGAGATCGTCATGATGATCGTTTATGTACTCTATGTTAAAGGGTATTACGCGATATATACTTTTCCGAGGTAGAACATGCAGGGTGTGAATGTATTTGAAAACGGTATAGGATATCTGCATAAGTGCCTGGAGCTGTACAACGGCGGGACAGGCTTTCTTGTAATGTATCTGCTCGCTGTACTGTTCATACTCATAAAGGGAAGTGAGCGCGACAGGAAGATCTTCCTTCCGGGAGCGGTCATGCTGCTCGTTACGGTATATAATCCGATAGTACCTGTTATAGTCGACAGGATATTTGATGTCAGCAGCGAATATTACAGGTTATTCTGGATCGCTCCGGTGATCGTACTTGTACCGCTTGTTGCGGTCGAGCTGATAGAAAGTGCACGCACGGGAAGCGCAAAGCTGATCACAACATTGATCATCGCAGCGGCATTTGTCCTGGGTGGGAACTTTGTCTACGGAAAGGGACTTGATATCGCAGAGAATATATACAAGATCCCAAATGAGCTCATAGAGATATCGGATATGATACATGCAGATTCCGGAACCGAATATACAAGAGCCTTCTTTGAGTATGAATATAACATGGAGATTCGGCAGTATGATCCGAAGATGCTACTGTGTGTGGACAGGGAGGATTATATTTATGCGGTCAATTATTCATACACCGATGACATGCTCGGCGAGGACGCTCCGCCGGTAAATGTGATACTGGCCCTTCTCGTCCGTAATCAGAAGGTCGATCCTGAGGCATTCCTAAACGCGCTTGATGCGACCGGTACGCAGTATGTAGTCCTGACAAAGGGCCATCCCCAGATAAGGACCGTCAGGAATGCGGGGTTATATGAGGTGGGCCGGACGGCGACTCATATCGTGTTAAAGTATGACCTTAAGGAGCCGGCAGATTATTCGCTTGTTGATTATTCTCAGGCGGAGCACAGGTTCAGCACCAGGAGGCTCAAATGAGACTGACGGTTTTTACCCCCACGTACAACAGAAGAGAACTTCTCGCACGTGCATATGAGAGCCTGAAAAGACAGACCTCAAAGGATTTTGAATGGCTTATAGTTGATGACGGGTCAACGGACAATACCGATGACTATGTCAAGGCATGGATAGACGAAGGGATCGTACCGATCCGGTATCATTACAGGGAAAACGGCGGCAAGATGCGTGCACATAACACAGGCGTTTCGCTCACACAGACTGAGCTGTTCATGTGTCTTGATTCCGATGACTATCTGACCGATACAGCCGTAGCGGACATGCTCGGAGCATACGACAGTGCCGCCACCGCAGGTTCGGATAAGCCGGTCGGAGGCGTTGTTGCCCATAAGGGGCAGTCGGAGACGGCTCTGCTCGGGGCCAAAGAGTTTCCCGATGTTAAGACATCAACGCTTTACGGGCTCTATCTTAAAGGATTCTCCGGAGAGACGACGCTCATGTATGAAACAGCACTGCTGCGGCGCTTTCCGTTTCCCGAGATAGAAGGCGAAAAATATGTGCCTGAGGACTATATTTATGATAAAATAGATGAGATATGTGTACTCGCCGTCCTGCCACGGATCGTTACGGTTTGTGAGATCGTAAATGACGGGTATACCGATTCGGTACGAAAGCTTCGGCGTGAGAACGTCAATGCATGGTACCTGTATTTCGAGCAGAGAGCCTTTATCACGCCGCCGGGACTTCTTCGGTTAAAGTATCTGGGGCGTTATGTCATATATGCAAAGCGGTCACACAGACCGGTATTTGCGAACAGCCGCCTTGGAACTTTTAATATATTGTGCGGCTGTATATACGCGGGTTTTCTGCTTCTTACACACAGGGAGTAGCAGGGATTGAGCCGGAAACAGTTTCAGAAAAGAGCATATTTATTTGCGGTATCGGTTCTCATTCTGTTCATTGAGACGGGGATCATGCTGTATGTATGGATATGGCATTACAATACCGGTATCCCCAAAGCATTTTATTTCTGGGGACACGTGTTCATTGCCGTGGTATATTTCCTGATACTGCTGTTTGCTTCCGCAACATACGGAGGGCTCAAGATAGGGTCGTTCCGAATGATAGAGCTGGCCCTTTCACAGGGATTTGCCACGCTTGTTACAAACGTTCTGTTCTATGCGATCATATGTCTTCTTGCATATCGTCTGCCGACGGTTATACCGCTTCTTGTCGGAATGATGATCCAGTGTCTGATGATAGCAGCATGGATATTTGCGACCACTATGGGATACAGGGCACTGTTCCCTCCGATCGACGTATTGCTCATTTACGGTGGCAGCAATCAGGATATTATAATTGAAAAGTTCAAAACGAGAAGACATCAGTTCACGGTGACAAAGTCCGTGAGCGCCGAAAGCGAAACTGATGCGATCTGCGATGAGATAAAGAAGCATGAGGCTGTAATGCTCTGGGATATCCCGAATGAGAGCAGGAACACGATCTTTAAGATGTGTTATGAGAATGATGTGGAGATATATGTCAGCCCGAAGATAATGGATATCGTGCTTAAGGGCTCCCAGAACCTGCATCTGTTTGATACGCCTCTTCTGTTTACAAAGAGCGATCCGATAGAAGCGGAGCAGAGGATGATAAAGCGACTGTTTGACATAGTGATGTCGCTCATAGGGATAATAATAGCTTCTCCCGTCATGCTCATCACGGCGGTCGCAGTCAAGGCGTGTGACGGCGGAAGCGTATTCTACAAACAGACCAGATGTACAAAGGATAACAAAGAGTTCCGGATCATAAAGTTTCGCAGCATGATCGAGGAGGCGGAGAAGGACGGTAAGGCAAGACTTGCCACGAAGAATGATGACAGGATAACGCCTGTCGGAGCAGTGATAAGGAAACTCAGGATAGATGAACTTCCACAGCTGTTTAACGTGCTTGCCGGTGATATGTCGTTCGTGGGACCGCGTCCGGAAAGACCGGAGAAGATACGGGAGTATATCGAGATCATGCCCGAATTCTCCTACAGGACAAAAGTCACTGCGGGTATAACCGGATATGCGCAGGTCTACGGAAAATACAATACGAGACCGTACGACAAATTAAAACTCGATCTGTTTTACATAGAGAACTTTTCGATCTGGCTCGATCTGCGCCTGATCATACTGACACTGAAGACAATGTTCCTTATTGACAGCAGCGAGGGAGTTGCACAGGAGAATGTCTGCTCTCCGGAAGGGGATGCCGATGAATGACACGGTCAGTATAGTCGTGCCGGTATATAATGCAGCTGCCTGTATCGCTGACACGATCACGTCTGTATCAAAACAAACATACACGGACCACGAACTGCTGCTCGTGGACGACTCGTCTACCGATGCGAGCCGGGAGATCATCGAAGGATTCCTGTCAGACAAGATAAAACTGTTGTCCAATACCGGGCCAAAGGGGGCAGCGGGCGCCAGAAACACCGGGATAAAGGCAGCGACCGGCAGATTCATAGCGTTCATTGATGCCGATGATCTGTGGATGGAGGATAAGCTCCTTCATCAGGTACAGTTCATGAAAAGAACGGGTGCGGCGTTTTCTTTTACAGGGTATGAATTTGCCGATGAGAACGGTAAAGGCCTCGGGACTGTTGTCAGGGTTCCCGAAAAGATGACGTACAGGGAAGCTCTTAAGAATACGACCATATTCACGAGTACGGTAATGTTTGATATGAGCAGACTGGACGCCTCGGATATAATGATGCCGAATGTTAAGAGTGAGGATACCGCAACGTGGTGGAAGGTCCTGAAGAAGGGATATATTGCATACGGACTTGATGAAAATCTGACGCTCTACAGACGGATGGGAGGACAACTGTCCTCAAACAAATTTGAGGCCATAAAGCGTATATGGAATCTGTACAGAAATGTTGAACATCTCGGACTTTTTTACAGTATCTACTGTTTCTGCAACTGGGCTCTTCGGGCTGTTGCAAGGAGGGTATAGATGGGACCTGAAGTTCTCCTGTCGGCTATGCATCTTGAAAACGAAGATTATATCGACACCCTGAACATACACAGCGACTGCACGGTCATCAACCAGTGCGACAGAGAGTGCGTCAGAAGGAGCGTGAGGGAAGCAGCCCCGCCGTTTAACGTCACATATGTTGAGACAAAGGAGCGTGGTCTGTCAAAGAGCCGTAATATGGCGCTTAAGTATGCATCGGATCCGGTCTGCATTCTCTGTGACAATGATGTTGAGTATGTCGGGGATTACGACAGGATAATAAATGATGCATTTGCAACATATGATGCGGATATAATCGTGTTTTTTATAAAAAGACCGGAGAGGAGCAGACCTGTATTTACGCGCCCGCGGAAGATGGGATATCTTTCGGTCCTCAAGATCTTTTCTCCGGAGATAGCGTTCAGGCGGGAAAGTATCGCGCCTATCGCGTTCAATGAACTGTTTGGAGCAGGGGCGCGATTTTTCCTCGGAGAGGAGAACATTTTTCTGTATGAGTGCTTAAAGAGGCACAAAAAGATAGTGTATGTTCCCGAGATGATAGCAAAGGTCAGGGATGAAGAGTCCACATGGTTTAAGGGCTATAACAGGGAATTCTTTGTTTCAAGGGGAGCAAACTACGAGGCCATGGCGGGATCGCTGTCGATCCTTCTGATGCTCCAGTTTGCGATCAGAAAGAGAAGCCTGTATCGCAAAAGCTGCACAACGGTTTGCGCGATACGCGCCATGCTTGACGGGCGCAGGCAGTATTTGGGCTTATGCCGGGAGAAAAAATGAGGATATTTCTGGCGGGGGATCATGTTACCGGTACGGGCCCCGCAAATGTGACACAGTATTATATAAAAAACCTTCCGAAGGGGACTTTGTATCAGAAGAGAAGGAGCAAGCCGGCACGTGCGGTCGAGATACTGATCGATACGGTTCGTGCTGACGTGGTTGTCTATTCGGGTTATTCAAAACAGAACATCCTGGGGCTGAAACTGGCGAAAACACTGAAAAAACCGTCCGCATACATAATGCACGGATGTGTAGAGTACGAAAACAGCATCAACCTTGAGCCGGATGAAGAGATGAATAAAGTGGAGCGAAGGACGCTTGAACTTGCCGATCTGGTCATAGCGGTCAGCAGGACATTTTGTGAATGGCTGAAGGAATATTATCCGGAGCATGCCGGTAAATTTGACTACGTAACAAACGGCATAGATACCGATCTGATGCATAATGCCGTCAAACGCAGTGAACGCAGGCGTCATATGATCCTTTCGGTCGGCGGCGGAATGCCGAGAAAGAAGATCAGATACATATGCGAGGCAGTATACAAGCTTCGAGCCGGGTATGATCCCGATATGTTCCTGTGTGTGATCGGAGCAAAGGGTGCGGACAGCGATAAGATCGCAGAATATGATTTTGTCGATGACCGCGGGATCGTTTCATTTGAGGAAGGCCTGCGTCTGTTTGATGAGGCGGCGGTATTTGTTCAGAACAGCTGCTTTGAGACGTTCGGGCTCGCACCGATCGAAGCGCTGATGCGAGGCTGCCCGATATTGTGCTCGAAACACGTCGGAGCGCTTGAACTCATAAAGGATCTTCATGATGAGGATGTGATCAATGATCATGAAGATGCCGGAGAGATCGCATCAAAGATCAGGAACGTCATAGAGGATTCCAATGCCGCGAGGTTATCGTCGGATCTGGAATGGGAGTCGAATTCATGGAAGTCAAGAAGCAAGGCTTTGACCTCGAAACTGTCAAAGCTTGTCTTACAAAAATAAAAAAAGAGTCGACCGCAAAGGATATCGCCAATACTCTGCTCATCCTGTGCCTGTTCGTGTTCTATACTCTTACCTTTTTTGTCCCGAGGTTTTACGGGATGACGGAGAAATATGTGGGAGTATTTGTTTTTGTGATACTGGCACTCATTTCGCTTGTAAATATCAATCCGATCAAAAAGATAAAAGAAAAAGATATCGAGTTTTTCGCTCTTGCAGCTCTTGCGGTCATAACAGCCGTCAATATCCTGCTGGTGGACAGCGGATTCGGATGTTTCTTTGTTGCCGTAAATTTCGCGCTCATATGCTATCTGTCTTCGAGGATGACTTTTCACAGATGGCAGCTTTATCTGTTCGGAAGTCTCTATACGCTTATGATGATATACTGGTTTTTCGGTGTATATACGTGGATGTTCGCGGACTATACGTCGTTTGCCATGAATACGAATACCGCGGCAACATTTACGGTGTTTTCCATGCTGTGTGTGCTCGTGTTCTTTGAACAGCTCCTTACCCGCCATCGCGCGGCCGCACTTCTTATCATCATCGCACTTGTAAAGTGCCTTCAGATAAGTCTGTACCACAGATCAAGAGGGGCGTTCATAATGCTGACCGTGTACTTTGTGTTAAGATACGTCATCCCGGCCGGGTTCTGGAAAAAGAAGTGGTTTTTCAACACGGTATGCGCGGTCGCAACGCTCGGGTCGCTTGTGTTTGTTGCGTTTTATATCTGGCTCGGTACGTCCGGCGTCAATTTCAGGATGCCTTTCTTCTACAAGAACGTATTCAGCGGCCGTGAGGCTATTTGGCTCGAGTTCTGGAACCTGTTCATAAAAAAGCCGCTCACGGGTATCGGAACGAATGTCACGATAACATCATTTTTCGAATATAACGTGCACAATGCGATGTATAACATTCTTGTCATCCACGGAGCGGTCGTTTTTGCCCTGACCCTGTTCCTTATGTACAGGATGTGGAACGGATGCAGGAGGAACGTTTCCGCATCAGCGGTCATGGCAACTGCTTTTATTGCTTCGCTGGCAGTTTGTTTTGAGTCGTATTTTGATGTGGATCTTATATGGACCGATTATTCGGTCAATGTCCTGTTCCTGATGCTTGTCATGAACCTGCAGCCGGATGCGGATGCAGGCAGAGGATAGAATGGCTTCAAAAGAGGTTAAGAAAAAAGGAAAATATCAGTATCTCGCCGGTAACATCGCATTGTTCTCGGTGAGTAATTTTGTGTCCAAGATACTTGTGTTCCTGCTTGTTCCGCTGTATACGGGTGTACTGTCTACCTTTGAGTACGGAATAGCGGATATGATGCAGGTCACGCTCCTGCTGCTCGTGCCCGCACTGACTCTCAATATGGGCGAAGCAGCGCTTCGGTTCGGGATAGAACATGCCGACAGGCGAGGGAGCATACTTCGGATAGGACTTACATATGTCATAAGGGCCGATGCGATAACGGTCGGTCTGTGTATTGCCGTGTTTGCCGTGATCGACCCGCAGTACAGACTGTACGTTCTGCTGTTTGCGCTTCTGTTTGCGGCCAATTCGCTGTTTGAGTTTCTGATACTGTATTTCCAGGGGTGCGAGGCCGTGCCGATAGTGGTCATCGGGAGCGTCTGTTCAACCGCGGTGATAGTCATCTCGAACATTGTCTTTCTGCTCGTTATCCGGATAGGCCTTAACGGATATATCTATTCGCAGATAATTGCATATGCACTGGCGTCTGTCGTGATGTTCTTTATCGCAAAGTCTGTCGGGATCATCCGGGATGTCAACGAAGATGAGGAGCTTAAGAGTCAGATGCTCCTTTATGGTACTCCGCTCATCGCATATTCGACAGGCAGCTGGATCAATAATGCGGCGGACAGATATCTGGTCGCATATATATGCGGCGTGGCCGTTAACGGTGTCTACGGGGTTGCATATAAGATACCGGCCATTCTTATGGTGTTCCAGCGTATATTTGCGCAGGCCTGGCAGATGTCGGCAACGAAGAGCTACAAGGATGAAAAAAGCGCCGAGTTCTTTACAACGATGTACAGGACTTATAACAGCTTTATGGTCATAGGCTGCGCGGTACTGATATTGCTGGTCAATCCGATCGCAACATTCATGTTCAGGAAAGAGTTTTACGAGGCGTGGATCTATGTGCCGCCGCTTCTTATATCCGTTATATTCGGTGCACTGACGGGGTTCCTCGGTTCGATATGTCTGGCATATAAGGATTCAAGATCCATGGGGATCGCCACGTCTGTCGGAGCCGTTATAAATGTTGCGTTAAACCTTGTACTCATCCCGTATTTCGGGGCGATGGGAGCAGCTGTGGCAACGGCGATAAGCTATGCGATAATGTGCATCATCGCATATATCTTTGTCAGAAGATATGTGTATATCGATAACAACATACTTGTTGACGCTCTGGCATATCTCATACTTGTAGCGTCATCGATAGCTATGATAGGACGGATAAACGGAAGATATGTGATATGTTCGGTGCTGTCGGCTGTGATCGTACTGTTGTATCATAAAGATCTTACGGTTATCGTCGGGAAGCTATGGCAGATGGTAAAGAGCAGGTTCAATGGCAAAACTATTTGACAGGGAAAACAGAATAAAGATAGCCAACATCGCGATCGCCATGTCTTTTGTTTTACATACGATCCTTCTGTGGAATGAATATACATGGTATGAGACTTTTGTTCCGTACGGGACCGTGTTCCTCTTTGTTTTTCTTGTGATCGCGGTATTTGCGTATGCGGATACACCGGCTGCGCTGTTTAGGGATAAGGCTTTGATCGTTGTTGCGACAGTGGCAGCCGTAGCGCTTATAAACATAGTGCTCACCGGTTCCGGAAAGGGAGCATGGTTTACTGCGGTGGATGTTGCACTTGTTGTTTATCTGGCCGATAAGATCAGGTTCTCAAAGATACTTGTATGGTTTATGCTCCTGTATACGGGGTTCTATTTTTTCTATTGGACATTTGACGTAAAGGGGTATTTCAAAGGCTACAACACTAATTACGGCGGACTTGTCCTTATCACGGGGTTTGTGTTTGCGGTAACGCTTCTCCTGACATGTCATCAAAGACTCAAGGCTGCTTCGAATCCGGGATACCGGTTCCTTGTCGTTTTCATACCGTTCTGTTTTGTGTGGGCATACAACATCATAGCCTGGTACAGGGCAAGGTGTGCGCTCCTCGGCTTTGTCGTATTTACGGTGCTGATGCTCGTTCCGGCAAAGGTGTGGAAGAACAGGATTTTCTATACGGTCATTACGCTGGGAGTCACGCTCGGAGCTGTGATAATATCGGTTGTGTATGTGTGGCTCGGACGGTATGCGGATGTGTTTGATGTAAGAATATTCTACAAGGACATAATCTCGGGAAGAGATGCCATATGGTCTGAACTGTGGTCCGCATTCCTGGCAAGACCTCTTACGGGGATCGGAAGTTCGTATAAGCTCAGTGTTGAATGGATGGGCGGAATGTTTGAGGTGCATAACGGACTTCTTGATATACTGATAGTCCACGGACTGATCGTGTTCATATGCATATGTGCCATGCTTGTACAAAGGCTTCTTGCGCTTCGCACTCTTACCGGAAACATCGTGGCGAGGTCGGCGACAGCAGGCGTTTTTGCCATACTTGCGGCATCGTTCATGGAGAACTTTTTCATAGTGCCGCCTTTCCTTACGGCAACCCTTGCGTTAATTGCAATAGCAAGGTCTGTTTGATATAATATTCTTTTGAATAAATTGGCACGGTTTCGATAATGATTAAGAGCAGACAATTGGTGATCAGAAGAATAGGGCTGATGCTTTGCGACACGCTTTCCGTTGTTGTTGCAACGTTTCTTGCACTCATTGCGAGATTTGATTTTTCGATAGCCGAGATCCCTGACAGGATATACATAGATACGGCTGTCGGATTTCTTCCCTATTCCATAATCATAACACTCATCCTGTTCTGGCTGTTCCATCTGTACCAGAGCCTGTGGGAATATGCGGGCGCACCGGAAATGTTCAGTATAGTCGGTGCGTGTCTTTGTTCTGCCCTTTTGCAGATGATCATAGTTAATCTCATCCTTCACTGGATATATCCGAGAAGCTGTTATGTTTTCTTTGGAGGATTCCTGCTTGCATTTGTGGCGATAACGAGGTTCTTTTACAGGGTGTTCAGGACGTTCATAGAAAAGCGTGTCAGCAGCGCGAAGAGCGTCAACGTTATGATAATCGGCGCGGGAGACGCCGGAAATACACTTATCCGCGAGATGCGCTCCTCAAGCTATATAGAGAAGAATGCACTGTGTGTCATAGACGATGACAGATCGAAGATAGGAAACTACATACACGGTGTGAAAGTCGTGGGCGGCAGGGAAGATATTATAGAAAATGCCGTCAAATACGATATCGATGAGATCATCATAGCGATGCCGACCGCACCGAAGTCGACGATAAGAGATATTCTTGAAATCTGTAAACAGACAAAATGTGAGCTGAAGACTCTGCCCGGAATGTACCAGCTTGTTAACGGCGAGGTCAATGTCAGTCAGCTTCGTAAGGTCGATATAGCCGACCTTCTCGGGCGCGACCAGGTCAGGATAGATCTTGATTCGATAATGGGCTATGTACAGGGCAAGGTGATATTGGTTACCGGGGGCGGCGGATCGATAGGAAGCGAGCTGTGCCGCCAGATAGCAACACATAAACCGGCAAGGCTCATCATATTTGATATATACGAAAACAGTGCGTATGCGATCCAGCAGGAGCTTATACGGACCTATCCCGAGCTTGACCTTAAGGTGCTGATCGGAAGTGTCCGTAACACGAACAGGGTAAATTCAATATTTGAAAAATATCGCCCCGATATCGTGTATCATGCGGCTGCCCATAAGCATGTTCCGCTCATGGAGGATTCACCTAACGAAGCGATCAAGAATAACGTCATGGGAACATGGAAGCTCGCTGAGGCTGCCAGCAGGTACGGGACCAGGCGTTTTGTCATGATATCGACCGACAAAGCGGTCAATCCTACAAATATCATGGGTGCCAGCAAGCGAATATGCGAGATGATAATACAGTCTTACAACCACAAGAGCGATACGGAGTTCGTGGCTGTAAGGTTCGGAAACGTACTCGGGAGCAACGGTTCGGTCATCCCTCTGTTCAAGAAGCAGATCGAGGCAGGCGGACCCGTTACCGTGACACACCCGAACATCATCAGGTATTTCATGACGATACCCGAAGCAGTGTCGCTCGTACTCCAGGCAGGAGCATATGCAAAGGGCGGCGAGATATTCGTGCTTGAAATGGGTGAGCCGGTAAGGATACTTGATCTTGCGATCAACCTTATCCGTTTGTCGGGCTATGTTCCCGGAGAGGACATACAGATACAGTTCACGGGTCTGCGACCCGGTGAAAAGCTGTACGAAGAGATGCTGATGGAAGAAGAAGGCCTTCAGGATACGGCCAACAGCAGGATCCATATCGGTAAGCCGATAGAGTTTGATGAAGACGAATTCTACAAGGAACTTGAGATCGTCAACGAACTGTCCAAAGATGAGACGGATGATGAGACGATACGTAAATGGGTCAAGAAGATGGTGCCCACATACCAGATGAGAAATCCGGACGGGACACTTCCTATAGACAGAACGTTTGATAATAAACCTCACAAATGGGAGCCTACAAATGACTGAGAAGAATGAGAATATCTTTAGCAACAGAACACTGCTGATCACGGGGGGTACGGGATCGTTCGGAAATGCGGTACTTGAAAGATTCTTATCGACCGATATCAAAGAGATCAGGATCTTCTCGCGTGACGAGAAGAAGCAGGATGATATGAGACATCACTACAATGATCCGAAGATCAAGTATTACATCGGTGATGTGCGCAATATCCAGAGCGTCAGGGATGCGATGCACGGAGTTGATTACATATTCCATGCGGCAGCGCTCAAACAGGTACCGAGCTGTGAGTTCTTCCCGATGGAAGCGGTCAGGACAAATGTTATCGGAACCGACAACGTGCTCACATGCGCCATAGAGGCAGGTGTTTCCAAGGTGATCTGCCTGTCGACCGATAAGGCCGCATATCCCGTAAATGCAATGGGAACAAGTAAGGCGATGATGGAAAAAGTGTTCGTTGCCAAGTCACGTACCGTGGATCCGGAAAGGACACTCATATGCGGCACGAGATACGGTAATGTAATGTGCTCGCGCGGGTCGGTAATACCGCTTTTCATTGACCAGATCAAGCAGGGACTTCCTCTTACGGTGACCGAGCCTACGATGACGAGGTTCATAATGAGTCTGGCTGAGGCGGTTGAACTCGTGATATTTGCGTTTGGAAACGCACAGGCGGGAGACATAATGGTCCAGAAGGCTCCGGCATGTACGATAGAGACACTTGCCACGGCCGTAAAGGAGCTGTTTGACGCCGATAACGAAGTAAAGGTGATAGGTATAAGACACGGCGAGAAGATGTATGAGACGCTCCTTACGAACGAAGAGTGTGCAAGAGCCTACGATCTCGGTAATTTCTTCAGGGTACCGGCTGATCAGAGAGACCTTAACTACGATAAATATTTCAAAGAAGGAAGCGTGGAGAGGGCAAAGCTTACGGAGTTTAATTCCAACAATACGACGATACTTGATGTGGAGGCTGTCAAGGAGAAACTCCTGTCACTTGAATATATAAGAAACGAACTCGAAGAGTGGAGGAACCGCGATTGAAGGTACTTGTAACGGGATCGGACGGATTCATGGGAAAAAATCTGATACAACGCCTGAGATATACGGATGATATCGAAATATATCCGTACGACATATCAACGGATCCCGCTCTTCTTGATGAATATGTAAAAGACTGCGATGTTGTTTTTCATCTGGCGGGGATTAACAGACCGAAGGATGCCGGAGAGTATATGGAAGGAAACTTCGGCTTTACGGGTACTCTCATTAATGCGCTCCGCAGTGCGGGAAACACAAAGGCAAAGATCATAGTGTCATCATCAATACAGGCCGCTCTTGATAACCCGTACGGTGTCAGCAAGAAGGCCGGAGAAGATCTTGTCTTCGGATATGCAAAGGAGACGGGGGCAAGTGTCGTGATATACAGATTTCCCAACGTCTTCGGCAAGTGGTGCCGCCCCGATTATAATTCGGCTGTTGCCACATTCTGCCATAATATCGCAAGAGGTCTTCCGATCAAAGTAAATGACCCGGAAACAAAACTCACGCTCGTGTATATAGATGATGTTGTGGATGAGCTCATCGAATGCATGTATGGACGGGAGCATGTGAAGGAAGGTTTCGGATATGTCCCGACTGTCTATGACGTTAAGCTCGGCCGTATCCCGGAACTTCTGTATTCGTTTGCGGACGGAAGGAAGAAACTGCAGCTTCCCGATTTTTCCGAAGGGTTCGAAAAGAAGCTTTACAGTACGTATATTAGCTATATACCGGAAGATGATCTGTCATATCCGCTTACGATGCATAAGGATGAGCGGGGGTCGTTTACGGAGTTTTTGCGTACAGACGACAGAGGCCAGGTATCGGTGAACATTTCGCGCCCGGGAATAGTAAAGGGCGGACACTGGCATAATACGAAGAATGAGAAGTTCCTTGTGGTGAAAGGGACGGGACTGATCCGTCTTCGAAAGATAGGAAGTACGGAAGTTACCGAATACAGGGTGTCGGGAGATGATCTTACGGTAGTGGATATACCGTGCGGATATACCCACACCATAGCCAATACAGGCGATGAAGATATGGTCACGGTCATGTGGGTCAACGAAGCCTACAACCCCGATAAGGGTGATACATATCGCGAAGAGGTGTAAAGATGTCAGATAAACTGAAAGTATGTACGATCGTGGGAACGCGTCCCGAGATAATCAGACTGTCCGAGGTCATAAAATGCTGTGACAGATATTTTGATCACACTCTTGTTCATACCGGGCAGAATTATGATTACACGCTTAATGAGATTTTCTTCAAGGATCTGTCGCTCCGTGCGCCGGATCATTTTCTGGAATGTGTGGGAGCCGATCTTGGCGAGACTATGGGCAATATAATCGCAAGATCATATGCGCTGCTTGGAAAGATCCGTCCGGATGCGCTTCTTGTTCTGGGAGACACCAATTCCGCACTTTCCGCGATAAGCGCCAAGCGGCTGAAGATACCGATCTTTCATATGGAAGCCGGGAACAGATGCTGGGACTGGAACGTATCGGAGATGATCAACCGCAAGATAGTTGATCATATATCGGATATAAATCTGCCTTACACCGAGAATTCGCGCAGATATCTCCTGTCGGAGGGCATCGACGGCAAGACCGTATTTGTTACCGGATCTCCGATGAAGGAAGTCATTACGGCACATAAGGATGAGATAGAAAAAAGCGATGTACTGGACCGTCTCGGACTTGAAAAGGGCCGTTATATACTTCTGTCGGCACACAGGGAAGAAAACATCGATATAGAAGACAATTTCATGGAACTTATGAACTCGGTCAATGTGATCGCGGCAAAATATAAAATGCCGGTCATATATTCAACGCATCCGAGAAGTGCCAAGTTCATAGAAAAGAGGGGATTTAAGTTCGATCCGCTCGTGCAGAGCATGAAGCCCTTCGGGTTCCTTGATTATAATAAACTGCAGCAGAATGCATACTGCGTCATGTCTGATTCGGGAACACTGTCCGAAGAATCGGCAATGCTCGGATTTCCGGCAGTGCTGATCAGGACATCAACGGAGAGACCGGAAGTTCTCGACAAGGGCACGATCGTCATCGGCGGGATAAAGAGCAGCGATGTATGCCAGGCTGTTGAGCTTGCCGTATCAATGTTTGAGAATAACGAAAAGACTGCAGAGCCGTCCGACTATATCGATGAAAACGTATCGGCAAAGGTCGTAAGACTGATCCAGAGTTATACGCACATTGTCAACAAGACTGTTTGGATGAAGTAGTATCCGTTAGGTAATTTATGAAAGTAATATGCATGTATCTGCCGCAATACCACTCTTTTCCGGAAAATGACGAGTGGTGGGGCAAGGATTATACGGAATGGGTTGCGGTAAAGAGGGCAAAGCCGCTGTACAAAGGGCATGACCAGCCAAGAGTTCCTTTGGGAGAAGATTATTATGATCTTGATAAGGACGGACTTGCCACACTGAAGCGCCAGGCAGAGCTTGCACGAAAATACGGCGTATACGGATTCAGTATCTATCAGTATTATTTCAACGGAAAGACTCTGATGGAAAAGCCGCTAAGGACGCTCCTTGACCATCCCGAGATAGACATCAACTACAATATATGCTGGGCGAACGAGACATGGACCAGGACGTGGTACGGCCTGTCCGATCAGGTGCTCATCGCACAGGAATACGGGCAGCGGTCCGACTGGAGAAAACTGTTTGAATATCTCCTGCCGTTCTTTCGTGACAGCAGATACATCAGGATTGATAACAAGCCCGTATGGCAGATCTACAAGACATTTGACATACCGTGTTTTAACGAGATGGCCGAGGCTTTTGACGAATGGGCAAAGGCTGAAGGATTTGACGGCATATATATCATTTCGGGCAGGACAGCAGCAGGCTCGGACGAAATACATGAACATATAGACGGGTATTATTTTTTCGAACCCGGATACAGTCTCAAACATGATTTCGGATTTACCGGGAAACTGATCTATGATCTGACCACTTTTGTGCGAAGCATCCGGAACCGGCTTGCCGGCAAAAGCCGGGGATATATACTGGAGCGCAGCATCAGTGCAAAGCGCATAATGAATGCGATAACTTCCCGCACATACGCAGAAAATGAATTTCCGTGCGCGGTTCCCGACTGGGACAACACACCGAGAAGAGACTACAAAGGTCTTGTATATAAAGGGATGAGTCCGCAACTGTTTGAAGATACGCTCACTAAACTACGTGAAAAAACAGCCGGCAGAAAAGTTGATCTCGTATATG
>JAFZQP010000015.1 GCA_017620345.1 Lachnospiraceae bacterium | reverse complement strand
TGTCATATCAGGATGGCAGTATGTCTTGACCGACTGACCTCCCTTTGTTCCGTGACCCGCATTGACACCTATCACGACATTCTTCCTGTTGTCGGCTGCTCGATACAATTTCGCAGTACCCGAATTGATCTTCGTAAAATCCGCATACTTCCATGAAGGATTAAGTGAAACTGATTCAACCGATCCCGGTACCGCGGCGGCAGCTTCGGCCCCCGGATCTGCGTCCGATGTATCGGAGTCCTCCGAATCGGTATCCTCCGCGTCGCTCTCTCCCGTATCGGGAAGTTCTATATCCTGATCTTCGTCCGTAAACAATGTATTTGAATCACCCGCGTCTGCGGTGTTCGGGTCAAATATCGGTTCGGCTTCGGTCTTAGGTTCAAGACCACTCTTATCGACTTCTATTGTGATTGTGTTCTCCGTATTTGCGATCTCTGCAGTATCAACAACCGGTGCCGCACCGGACTGCCCGTCTTCATCGCAGCCCACGAGGCACGTTACACACAGGCACCCTGCAAGACATATGACCGTTATGATTTTTTTATGCATAAATGCCCTCCACAGACAGGCCGATAATTACTGTCTGCTATTGTATCATTTCATTCATTCAAAATAAACCGTCACTCTTCGGTCTCTTCTTCCAGCAGACTGCCGGGTTCCCCCTTGATACGCCTCCAGGTTATCCTTTCCTCAGGAGTGAGGTTCTCTTCAACAACGAAAGGAACAGAACCTTTTTCCTTTCCGGTCACTTTCCAATAAAGAGTATCCTTCAGTTGGCAATCTCCGCATGTTCTCGGCCCCAGAAGACCGAAGTATCCCATATCCGGCGGATAATCCCATCCATTCTTAAATGCCTCCCCGGCAGTAATGAATTCTTTTTTGCCACAGACCTCGCAATAATGCCAGAACGGTCTCGTTTTCATACTCTCCAACAGTTCCCGGCGTTTTCTTGTCTCCTCGTCTTCCTTTTCTATACGGTCTGCTTCCTCTGCCAGCTCACTTCTTGCCTGTTCGACTATTTCGGGATCCGGATCATCCATCCGCAGTATGATTTTATCATCCGTTACCTCATAGATCTCATCGATCCCCTCTGCGGGATTCGGAAATTCCATGCTCATTTCCGCCTGCTCTTTATAACTCTTCAGGTTTCCGCCAAGTTCACGCATTTTTATATTTTCCGACCAGCGCTCGTCAGACGGACACATCACATACACGATGATCTTTACATCCGTATTCTTTCGTATTTCATCAATATACGATATGCGCCGCTTAGCCTTAAAAAAAGTCTGCTCGGCAACAACATCATGTCCGGATTTTAGTTCTACGATGATATCATGAAGGTGCATATCGTTCGCTTTCTTCAAGCAGCGAAACTGTGCGCCGACCGGGATTGAATCTTTATATCCTGCTTCATCATATGCCTTTTGCTGATAGTCATATACATTCAGTATTGAAACGTTTTCAGAAGAAAAATGTTTCTCAATAAAATATGTCTTACCGGTCGCTGTTGCACCTATCACAAATGTTAGATTCTGCATCCGCAATGCTCCTTCCGATCACTCTTGCACATCTATTCTTTAAGTATAGCATATTGTCACAAGTCTCTTCCTTTCGCATTGATAAACGTGATAAAATGCAAATACCACCTGATACATAAAAGCTTAGTAAAAGCACTGGAGGATAATATGAAAACACGGTTACTGAAAACAGATTCACTATTGCTTATTCCGGTCTAACGTACAGGTTGTAATGTCAATGTGGCAACCGATGGTGCGGTCGGTTCCGACTCATCAATTACTCATAATATTACAAAAGAGTCATTTCCGATGTATTTTGAAAGTGCCGACGATAAAAGCGAGATATCGCTTTACTTTGCTGACGGCGAGGATATTCCGTATATCTCCACGGAAGATATGCTTGATCTTCTGAATAGGATCAGCGGCGATATGGATCTGTATGAACTGGCATACAATGACGACGATCATGCCGTTATCACAAGAAAAGGCACACCGTACGATGCTGATTTTGATTTTGCGAAAAATACCATTAATTTCCTTGATTATAATGCCTTTTTGAGGACGGAAGGGGGTACGTTTATTGATCTTTTGGATGGCGAAGCAGAAGCCGATATGGGGGACATGGTCAAGATCAAATATTCGAATGACCGATACGGCAAAGTAATGAACTTTGATCTAGGTGCTTATAACATCGATATGATAAAAGACAATAACGGATGGTATGTGCCTTTACAGACATTCAGTGACCTGTTCCTTTCCCATTACATGTTTTTTTCATTGTTTAACAAAGAGTGCGTGATCTTTGCGGAACAACGCCTGGACGAGGAACTCTCAGATGTGTATTATTCGGCTTCCGGAACAGTATCCGAGGAACTTGCCGCCTTTTCATATAACGAATTATGTCTGGCACTTGATAATCTGTATGGGCTGAAGGAGATCCACGGCATAGACAGTTTTGATGAATACTTTTATGAAGACGGCATTAAGGAAGCACTTCTGGTGACAGATCCGGCCATAGCCGATGCGGCATTGTACAAACTCATATTCTGCGGTTTCGATGATATACACAGTGACTATTTGGGGGAATCATATACAACTGACCTGGATGCCATGAGAGAAGCAACCCCCCCAAGAGGTCCGTGGGGCGAACGATTCAAAAAGAATAGATCTGCCTTTGGAAGCGCAAGAGACGAGAAATTCCCTGACGGGGTGCCTCCTTATCAGGAAATAGGGAACACCGCATATATCACGTTTGACAAGTTTGTGCCTCCCGATGAGGAAATAGATTACAGTTCTGAACCTACGGAAGATGAGCTCTATGATACGGTAAGACTGATACAGTATTCCTGCGATCGGATACAGCGTAAGGACAGCCCCATAGAAAATGTCGTAATGGATCTGTCAAATAACACGGGAGGATATGCTGATACAGCAGCTTATGTTATAGCATCATTTCTCGGGCGAGGAGAGATCAGTGTCAAGGATACCATGACCGGAGCCACTTCAACAACCCAGTATGTGATCGATACGAACAGGGACGGCAATTTTGATTACGACGATACCGTCGCAGAAAAAGGATATAATCTTTACTGTCTGACTTCTCCGGTGAGTTTTTCGTGCGGAAATCTTGTACCGAGTGTATTTAAGTCGTCAACATATGTGACTCTTATCGGGCAAACGTCCGGGGGA
>JAFZQP010000143.1 GCA_017620345.1 Lachnospiraceae bacterium | reverse complement strand
GATGGAAGCAATAAGAAGATCACGGTTAATGTCACGGTTCTCGGCCGTATGCATGAGGACGATGTAAACCTGAACATCAAGAGCTATCCGAAGACCGTAACTGTTAATGATAACAATTCCAAAGCGGTCACTGTATCCGGACTGAATGCCGCAAAGAAACAGTCACTGACGCTTACGCCTGTACTTACGGCAAAGGCAGCTAACAAGAATGTTATCTTTATGAGCAGCGATCCAAAGGCGGTAACTGTTGACAATAAGGGTAAGATCACTGCTGTAGGTGAAGGAAAATCCACTATAACAATGACAACAGTAGATGGAAACTTTACGGCAACATGCACGGTATACACGTACAAAAAATAAAGGCATTTAATAATGGATATTGGATCCCGACTGCGATAGCGGTCGGGATCATTCCGTTTATCACAAGACTATACTGTTATACGAATGACTCCCTTGCAGAATACCCGTGGTTTATGCCATCGAGCTATTCAGCGGCGGATGTTTTTCTTGCGTACAAATCATTTGCTCTTCAGATCCTTATGGCTGTCATGGTAATTATCGCTGCCGTAAGGACAATACGCATAAAGAAGATACCTGCATTTGACCGTTCATTTCTGCTTTTGATCATATATCTGTTCTGGGTTATCCTGTCAGGTGCTTTTTCCGGGTATCCGCTTCTTGCGTTCGGCGGGTCTTTTGACAGGTTCGAACCTGTCGGTGTTGTAGCATCATATGTGATCATATGTATCTGTTCGTATCTGAACATCGACTCCGAAGATGATCTGAAAACTGTCATGTATTTCAGTGCGGTCTGCTATGCGCTGATGATGTTGATCGGAGTCATGCAGGGAGTCGGAGCTGATCCGTTTAATACGGAGTTTGTCAAAAGACTCATAGTTCCTTCCAAATATACGGAAATGGCCTCACAGATGAGTGTACAGCGTTACGGCGCGATCGCATACGGCACACTGTATAACGAGAACTATATGGGAATGTACATATCGGTGTTCCTTCCGGTATGCGCCGTTATGACCACACTTTCGATAAAGAAACCGCTGCGTATAACAGCGGGGATACTTTCAGTCATCTCACTGTTCGTACTAAAGAAAAGCGCATCGCTGTCGGGATGGCTGGCACTTTCGATCTCCGTATTCCTCGTGCTTACAATAAGACTGATAATATCCGGAAAAAAGAAAACTGCTGTCGCAGTCATCGGCGGAATATGTCTTATCGCTGTGCTGTTTCTGCTGCTTGTTCCTTCGGTTAGGAATAAAGTTTTACCCGGATCTGAAGACACTGATCGGATACCTGCGGGACGTATAGTCAATATAGAGACCGCCGATGATGAGGTCGTTTTCTTCTTCCATTCCGGAAACGAACTGCACAGCAGCTTTGATTTTACGGATGAGGGAGAGATAACGGCGAAGTTCTGGGATAAGGACGGAAACACTCTTGCAGCCGATCATGAAGACGGAGTATACAGACTGAAAGAGTGCTTCGAATATGCCGATGCGGCAGTCAAAGCCCAGCCCACACAGATGCAGGGCATATATATCGCTTCATTTGCTATTGACGATCATCAGTGGCCGATCACGAATTGTACAGACGGAACATACTATTACGTTAATTCGGGACTGAATCTTGTTAAGTTTCCGCAAATAGTATCAGCCGGCGTATTTTCCGATACGTTCATGACAGGACGCGGGGCAATATGGAACAGGTGCATACCTCTGCTTAAGAAGCACCTGTTGATCGGATCCGGTTCAAACCTGTTTATCATCGATTATCAGCAGGATGATTACGTCAGGAAAACATATTCCGTCGGATGGGGAGGCTTTGAGTATGACGTCAAGCCGCATAATTACTATCTGTGCACGTGGATGGAGAACGGACTGCCTGCATTTATATGCATCATCGCATTTTTCCTGCATTACATTGTAAACTCTGCCCGCCTGTACGGCTCGATCGACTACAAGGACGAGAAAACAATGTATTTGTCACGTGTCGGACTGGGATTATATACAGGTTGTCTTGCCTACATGATCATGGCCCTGGCAAACGACAGCAACGTCTGTACCGCACCGGTATTCTGGGCGGCACTTGGCATATCCATGTCAGTATCCAAAATGCTCCGGCACTTTTATCCAAAGTATTAACAGAACCCGCGGGATTTGGTATAATCCCTCTATGGTTGAAATGATCCGTAAGCTGCTGGAGCGGCAGGGATATTTAAAGATCGAATCCAATGTCCCCTTTGTACAACTGTATGTTCAGTATGAGATATCGTCGGCGAGAGTTATCCAGTTACTTGACTGCATCGAAGAGATAAGGCTGACGGTAGAACAGTACGAAGTGTTCTGCGAAAAGTCCAAGGAGCATATAAGGGACAGAGGCTATGAATCCATTGATTTTCTCACACTTGTGATCACGCCCTGGGTCAGCGAAGCCAAGAAGTTCGTGCTTGCAGATGATCATTGCTGGATCGTCAATTCGACAACAATGTCCGTGATCAGGTACGATAACGAACCGGATGATTTTTTCGGATTAAAGGATCTGATCGAATCGGAAACAGGCATCGGACCGATTGCGGAAAGTGACGGATCTACAGTATACTATGACGAGAGAAAATCATTTGCGCAGGAATTCACGCCCGTCAACACGGCGATGGTGATATTAAACGTTCTGGTGTTCTTTGTGATGTCCTTTGCCGGATCTACGGAGGATATCGAGTTCATGCTCGAGCACGGGGCCATGTATGTTCCGGCGGTTCTTGAGAACGGTGAGTACTACAGGTTTTTTACATGCATGTTCATTCATTTCGGATTCATGCATCTTGCCGGTAACATGGTCGTGCTGATGTTTCTCGGGGATAACGTTGAGAGGGCTACGGGGAAGATCAGGTTCATACTGATATACATTCTCGGAGGCCTGATGGGGAGTATCGGATCGTTCATATATGCGATGTCGTATAACCCCGGGATAGTATCCGCGGGTGCATCGGGTGCGATATTCGCATTGATCGGAGCATTGCTGTGGCTTGTTATCCGCAACAAGGGACGCCTTGAGGACATGACGACTCTTAAGATGTGTGTGCTCATTGCCTATGCGCTGTATAACGGCATCGCATCGAAGAATGTGGATATGGCGGCACACCTGTTCGGACTTGTCGGCGGTTTTCTTGCCGCGATCATACTGTACAGAAAAAACGATAGGAGCAGTATTCAATGAAGATAAACATCTATTACGGAGGAAGAGGGATACTTGACGATCCTACCCTGTTTGTAGTGGGAAAGATGACGGAGGTGTTCAAGGAACTGAACGTTTCCGTTGAAAGATTTCCTCTGTATGAACTCAGAAACCAGATCACGTCTCTTCCGGCATCGATCAATGAAGCTGACGGGATCGTGCTCGCTACGACCGTAGAATGGTACGGGGTCGGGGGACTTATGACACAGTTCCTTGATGCGTGCTGGCTGTATGGAAATAAAGAAAAGATCAGTAAGACATATATGTTCCCGGTTGTCATGTCACTCTCAAGCGGAGAGCGTCAGGCCAAGACGAACCTGCAGGTCGCATGGGAGATACTCGGTGGTCAGTCGTGCAGCGGGCTGTGCGGATATGTCGACGACATGACGAACTTTGAACTTAATACCGAATACATAAGGATCATTGAAAAGAAGACCGAAAATCTGTACCGCACGATATCTCAGAAGATGGTATCGCTTCCTTCGAGCAATCAGGCGGTCAAGCAGATAGTCGGCGGATCCAAGAACATACCTCTTACGCCGCAGGAGACAGAGCAGCTGTCCAAGTATGCATCCGATGAGCAGTACGTGCAGCAGCAGAAAGAGGATATACAGGAACTGTCATCACTTTTCAAGGGAATGCTTGAAAAGAAAGATGTTGATGTAAACAGGCAGTTCATCAAAGATTTTGAGGACAACTTCTCGCCGGAAGGCGTGGTTAACGCATCATACAAGTTCATGATCGAAGACCGCAAGAAAGCGCTGATCGTGGAGATAGTTGATTCCAAGTTAAAGTGCTACTACGGAAACTATGATTCGCCCGATATCCTGTGCAAGACAAAACCTGAGGTTCTCGAGCACATAATCGCGGGACAGATGAGTTTCCAAAGAGCATTTATGACCGGAGACATGCAGGTCAAGGGTGATTTCAGGATATTGCTGCTGCTCGATCAGGTATTTACATTCCTGAATCCGGAAGAATAAATGTTACAGGTTTTCATAAACGTACATAAAGGAGACAGATATGAAAAAAGATGATTGTATTTTCTGTAAACTTGCAAACGGAGATATTCCGACGAATATGATATACTCGGATGATGACTTTGCCGTTATAATGGATGCGGCTCCGGCAACGAAAGGACACTGCCTGATAATCCCGAAGGAACATGCAGCAAACCTTGAGGAGCTGGATGACGGGATCGCAGCAAAGGTCATGCCGCTTGCAAAGAAGATGATGAAGCTTCTGAAGGAAAAACTTCACTGGGACGGGTTCAACGTAGTTCAAAATAACAACGAGATCGCGGGACAGACGGTGTTCCATTTTCATGTACATCTAATCCCCAGATACAACGGTGACGGACAGGATCTTACAATGAAGCCCATCGGATTAAAGGAAGAAGAGATAAAGAACATATTTAGTCAAATAACACAATAATCAAAAGGAGAAAAAGAAAACAATGAGTACAAAAGTCACTTATGACTACAGCAAGGCAATGCAGTTCATCAGTCAGCAGGAGATCGACAGCATGTGCGACATCGTGGAGAATGCCAAGGATCTTCTTGTATCAAAGGGCGGCGCGGGAAATGATTTTCTCGGATGGATCGATCTGCCGATCGATTACGACAAGGAAGAGTTTGACCGTATCGTAAAAGCAGCCGACAAGATCAAGAGCGATTCGGATGTACTGCTTGTTATCGGTATCGGCGGTTCATACCTCGGTGCAAGAGCAGCCATCGAATTTCTTCGTCACAGCTTCTACAACATGATCCCGAAGGATATGCGTAAGACTCCGGAGATCTATTTTGTAGGAAACAGCATCAGCAGCACATATATCAAGCATCTGATGGATGTTATCGGCGACCGTGATTTTTCAATAAATATGATCAGTAAGTCGGGAACGACTACAGAGCCTGCGATCGCTTTCAGAGTGTTCAAGGAAATGCTCGAGAAGAAGTACGGCAAGGCTGAGGCAGCAAAGAGAATATATGCGACAACAGACAAGGCAAGAGGATCACTTAAGAATCTTGCCAACGAAGAAGGATATGAGAGCTTCGTAGTACCCGATGACGTAGGCGGAAGATTTTCGGTGCTTACAGCAGTAGGACTCCTTCCTATCGCAGTATCGGGCGCGGACATCGTGAAGCTGATGGAAGGTGCTCAGGCTGAAAGAGACATCGCGCTCACGGCTCCTTTTGAGGAAAACGATGCACTTAAGTATGCTGCTATCCGTAACATACTTCTTCGCAAGGGCAAACAGATAGAGATCATGGCCAACTATGAGCCTTCGGTACACTTCATATCCGAGTGGTGGAAGCAGCTTTACGGTGAGTCTGAAGGAAAAGACCAGAAGGGTATATTCCCCGCAAGCGTTGATCTTACGACAGATCTTCACTCAATGGGACAGTTCATCCAGGACGGTTCGAGAAACATTTTTGAGACGGTCATCAATATCGAGACTTCAAGAGAGACGATAACGATCGGTGAGGAAGCCGTGGATCTTGACGGTCTTAACTACCTGGCCGGCAAGACGGTTGATTTTGTTAACAAGAGTGCCATGAACGGAACGATACTTGCACATACCGACGGAAACGTTCCGAACACGGTTGTAAACGTTCCCGAAGTAAATGAATTCTATCTCGGACAGTTGTTCTATTTCTTTGAATTCGCCTGCGGCGTGAGCGGATATACACTCGGCGTTAATCCGTTCAACCAGCCCGGTGTTGAGAGCTACAAGAAGAACATGTTCGCTCTTCTCGGAAAACCCGGATACGAAGAGCAGCGCGAGGCACTTCTGTCAAGACTGTAATGAAGACTATAATACTAACCGGTGGGGGCACCGCGGGGCATGTTACACCGAATATCGCACTGATACCTGCACTTACTACGGCAGGCTACGATATTCACTATATCGGATCATATGAAGGGATGGAGAAGGCACTGATAGAGGACTACTCCATCCCCTATCATGGTATAGCCACGGGAAAGCTGCGCAGGTACTTCTCCTGGCAGAACTTCACGGATCCCTTCAGGGTGATCAAAGGCTTTTTTGAGGCAAACAGGCTTATTAAGCAACTGAGGCCTTCCATCGTATTTTCCAAGGGTGGGTTTGTATCTGTCCCGGTTGTATGGGCTGCCCATAAAAATCATGTGCCCGTGATCATACACGAGTCTGATATGACTCCAGGTCTTGCGAATAAGCTGAGCTTTTCATCCGCAACAAAGATATGCTGCAATTTTCCCGAAACGGTGAGCGCGCTTCCTGCGGATAAAGCTGTTCTGACGGGATCCCCGATAAGGGCAGAACTTATGCTCGGAGATGCGGGGAAGGCCGAAGAGATATGCGGATTTGAAGATCCCGAAAAGCCGGTCATTATGGTAGTCGGAGGAAGCCTTGGTGCTGCATCCGTAAATGATATCATAAGAAAGATACTTCCCCGCCTTACGGAGAAGTTCAATGTCCTGCACCTGTGCGGAAAAGGAAAGAAGGACGAATCCTTTGTTGGGACAAAAGGATACTTCCAGATGGAATACGCCAAGGATGAGATGAAGGATCTCTTTGCGCTCTCTGAGGTTGTCGTATCCCGTGCAGGCGCCAATGCCATATGCGAGCTTCTTGCGCTCCACAAGCCGAACCTCCTGATCCCGCTTCCCGCTTCAGCATCAAGGGGAGACCAGCTTCTCAATGCGGAATCCTTCAGAAAACAGGGGTTCTCACTTGTGCTCGATGAGGATAAGGATCTTAGTGAGGACAGTTTGTACGATACGATATGCAGGCTGTATGATGAGCGTGAATCGTTCCGTAAAGTAATGCTCAAAAGCGATCAGATAAACGCAGTTTCAACGATCGTTAAGCTTATAGAAGAAACCGGTCTTAAATAAAGTGTCGATAGAAATACTGTACGAAGACAGATGGATCATAGTCGTGAAAAAGCCCGCCGGTCTGGCAACCCAGACTGCAAAAGTGGCAGAGCCCGACTGTGTCAGTCTTATCAAAGAACACATCAGGAAGAGTGATCCTTCCAAATCATCCGAACCATACGTCGGCGTTGTCCACAGGCTTGATCAGCCCGTGGCCGGTCTTCTTGTGTTTGCAAAAGACAAGGACTCGGCCGCTGCCCTGTCACGTCAGGTAAGTGGCGGTCTTATGAACAAGCATTATCATGCAGTCGTCGAAGGCATCGTTGACAGCCCCGATGATACGGAACTTACTGACTATATGTATAAGGACCCGAAAACATCCAAGGCGGTCATAGTCGATGATCCTCTATCCGGCAACGCAGATCTTCGCAAAGCAACCCTTATATACCACACGGAGAAGATACAGGAGCAGGAAAACCAAACGATCCTTTCCATAAGCCTTGTTACGGGTCGGTTTCACCAGATCAGATCCCAGATGTCCCACATGGGGCATCCGATCGTCGGAGACCGGAAATACGGATCTTCTGCCCCCTATCCTAACGGTATCGCTCTTGTCGCCGACAGCCTTACCTTCATACACCCCCATTCAGGCGAAAAAGTTGAAAAAGCCGTTGACTTTTCCTTCTTCCTTTGATAACATATACAAGTCGCTGGACAGTGACATATAATAATTGCGCGAGTGGCTCAGTTGGTGGAGCGCGACCTTGCCAAGGTCGAGGCCGCGGGTTCGAGTCCCGTCTCGCGCTCTGGTGAAAAGTAGTCGGAAGCCTTATATTTACAGGCTTCCGCTATTTTTTTATTTTATCCAAAAGTGGTACGGTTTGGTACGGTATATACATCGTGACTACTTTGCCATTCCGTATAGATCATTCCATACGTCTTTATCAACACCTTCAAGCCTTGATACACGCTTCCTGTAGTGGTCCGTAGTGGCCGGATCAAGATGGCCTGCCATATACTGCACTTCGGCAGGATTAAGAGCCTTGGACATGTTTACAACGCTCCAGAACCTTATCTTATGGCTTGACAGATATCCAACCCCGACTTTTTCGCAAATCTGCATCAGGTGATGGTTAACCGTGTTTGTCATAATGGGTTTGTCCTTGTACATGAATATGTACTCACCAAACGGATTGGCCGCTCTTTGCTTTTTCAGGAGCCTTATCGCATCATTGCTGAGAGGTTGGAAACGGTTTGCTTCCTTCTTCTTACCCTTGGTCCTGTTACGATACTCAAAGTATTCATGTCCTTCCGAGTCTTTCTGCCGTACGATCTGCGAATGTATGAACACTGTTTTGTTGTTCCAGTCAATATCAGACCATTTAAGGCTGCGGAGCTCTCCTATCCTTACACACAGGCTGAACATGAGGAATATCGCTCTTGCGAACACATCATCTTCCTTAAGTGCCTGATCCATGATCTTATAACGTTCGGAATCGGAATAGACAAGATCATCGTTATCTTCTTCCTTGCAGATAAGATCCGATGTCCTGACCGATCTGGCGATATTGGCATTAACATAGTCATGATCAACGGCATAGTCGAAGATCTGATTGAGTATTGTTTTGGCATTATTCAGTCCCCGGCGGGTAAGACTCTCATTTGCGCTGATCTTCGCATAAAAAGCCTTGATCTTTGATGCCTTAAGCTTAGATATATCTGATTTTGCTATATCAGAGCCTTCATAAAACCTCTTCCAGTCCTGTTTGTACTTTTCATAGGTAAGCGATGACCTGTGACCCGTATCAACGTATGTTGTTTTGAAATTTTTGATCCATTCTTCAAAGATACCCTGTACACTTATGTCAATATCAGGATCATGTCCATAATAGTGCCTGAACAGTTCGATCATGATATCGAGTTCGTTCTTACAGCACTTTTGGAATGGGGTCCTGATCTTGAGCCTGCCGTCCTTGGTAGGATAGATGGTGTACCTAATGTTGTCCTCCTTAAGCTTTCTTTTTATCTCTCTTAAAGTCATATCCTTTAATTGAGGGTCGCCTGATTTTATCTTACTTGATTGTATTGAGTTAATCAAGAAGTCAATAAACTCGACAGACGGATCAAAGGTTTCTTCTGTTTTTATCATATATGGTTTCCTCCTTTTGGAGGAAATATGAAATTTTAATTTTGTAATTCTTACCATGTAAAGAGCAATGTATTGGATGCGTGTTGAAAGAGCCGATTATTTCTGTGTTTTAAGATTTTTGAGATTATATAGGAAAAGGGTTTATTTGCATTTCGCTATAGTTTGGGATGAAAAGTATTTCATCCCTTAGGTACTAAGGGCACGCTTATGTGCAACCTTACAGATTGCACGCGTGTGCCTCCCGCAGGGGAAAAAATATCTGTTTATACCAATACGAATTTTTGTTCGTGGGGGTATAAACAGATATGTTGGCTTTTTGCATTATTATCTTTATCTGGGTATGCGGAATTACCTGTGGGTGACATGAAAATTTGATTCTGTTTTCATTTAATTGCATACGGAATTACCTGTGGGAAAGGTGTATAATTCTTTCCGGAGGTAAATTGGTATGTATGATATTGGCATTTCTGAAATAGCAGTAACCGCTAAGTATGAAGATACAGAAGATACAGAAGACATTTTGAAAAAACCGTTGTCATTTTCCGATATCTTACGTATAAATATATAGAGAGCGACAATGAAGTTCCCTGACCGATTGTTTTAGAGAAAGGACTTGACACGTATGAATTCTAAGGCTATCTTCAGACAG
>JAFZQP010000142.1 GCA_017620345.1 Lachnospiraceae bacterium | reverse complement strand
TGTTATTGACGTATACTCAAAAAGCATAATCGATCTTATCGGAGAGATAGCAAGAGATCTTGTTGATGCCATCGTGGGCGGACTTAACGGTATAACGTCAAACGAAGAGGAGAACTATTTCATCAGTGTTACGACATTGACCGATAACACAAATGCAAAGACGGTCGGACGTGCAAAAGATCCATCAGGTACCACATATATCACGAGTGACAGTAACGATAAGGAAAGCGTGACGTTCACTCTGGCAGGTTCCGGCGGTCGATATCACGGAGAATACGATATGGCCGGATACAGTGTTACGGATGATGATTTCAGTAAGGATACATCAGGTCATGCAGTGCTTCGTGTTATCTCTTCGACAAGAAAGGATTCGGGAGATAAGTCTGCCATATCCCTTCATCTTCGGACTAATTCGGATATTCCGCTTATCGTGAACATAGAAAACGATGATCCCGAGAATCCGAGAGTAGAGATCGCAGATACAGAAGGAGATATTACAGTCAATAAGTAATATAAATCGGTATGCAGACAACAGAAAGATCAAATGACAATTGCATACACGGAAACAACAGCGGGTTCACACTTGTAGAACTCATGGTGGCAGTTACGATTCTGGCAATAGCATCGATCGGGATTTACCAGGCATTCGGTATGGCCGGAATAACAAATGCAAAAGCACAGAAGAAACAAAACGCCACGAGTCTTGCCGAATCTACGATGGAGGAGATCAAGAGTTCGGGTATAGGTGAGCTGCAGAAAAAATATAACGGTGGAGAAACGGTTGTTGTCAATATCGCGGATACTGACGCGGCCTTTAATTCCACCGCTGATGGTGCTGCGCAGGCAAGAGCTGCAACGGCGCAGGCAGAGATCGTGCTCGCTGCGGAGGCCGGAACCATACCGGAGGATACTGAAGGGTTTCTTACACATACAACATCATCCGGAGATCAGGCATACTATGTCCTTTCCAAAACAGATGCTTTCGCGACTACAGGTGATGAGAAATTCAATGTAATAGCGACCATGCGGACAGCACCTTATGCACATACCACGGCATCGGGAGATGAGGTGGATGATGCCAATACGATAAAGCTGCCTGTTATTGAGGAGATCGATCCGCATACGAAAACGGTCCTGACCGAGAAGGAACTGAACAAGTATGATGATGCGGCTGAAGAATACTTCAAAGAAAAAACCGGTGTTTATGGAACGCTTAAGCTCGCCAAAAAAGAGATCTACATCGAAAAGAGTGGAAATAATTCACCGGGATCATCGGGAACCATATATGTGAAGTGCGTCGTGTTGTATACAGCAAATGATGACTCTACACAATATAAAAAAGAGGTTTTTAACGGAACGTATACATCCAAGAAGGACAAAGCCGGGGCTGATCTTCCTGTAGATAACAGCATATATGTATATTATAAAAGGCACGACCCTCTGCTTTCGTCCGAGGAAAAGATAACAATAAACGATATTTCTATAAAGGATGGGAATCATAAGGTGTTTGTCATCTTCAGGAATACAGACAGTCTGAGAAAAGCGGATGATTCCGTTGGGACACGGATTGAGTATTGGAACGGATCAACTAAGCTGTTTGAGGCTACCCGGAACTCTGATGTACATTATGACGATGACGAAGATGATCCTACCGGATTGGATCCGAATGCCACACCGGATGTTCCGGGAAGGATGTTTAAGAAGACAGGTACCGCTCCGGATATAGAGTATTTTTGGCTTGTAACAAATCTTCCGGCAACACCCGGAGGCAATGCTGATCTTGAAGAGGTCGGACGAATATCCGAGAGAAAGAAAAAAGACAGGCTTTATGAAGTGACCGTGGAAGTTACAAAATCGGGTGACAGCACGGTATATGCCACCCTTACATCTACTGTTGAAGCAAGGCCATAAAACGGTGAATATATGACAAGAGATAACAGAGGATCAACGCTCATAACGGTGATAGTTGCCATAGCTTTTGTGACTATCCTTACATCGATAATACTCAGCACCACAGCGATGAACATGTCGATGAAAGGGATAGACAGAAAGGTTAAGGATGACTTTTACTATGCCGAGAAAGGTCTCAATGATGTATATACCGGGGTGGGGCAATATGCTGCAAAGCGTGTCGGTAAGAGATATGACGATGCGTTCAAGGAAATCGGAGCTACATATGCAACGGCGGTTGAAGCTGATGCGGCATACAGACAGAATTTTCTTACTGATATATATACAGAGTACTCCGGTGCGACACTCTCAGACAGGATAGGTAAACTCAATCCGTTTATTGTTTCATCATTACCGGCACGTTTGAAATCCGTTAAGGTGACAAGTGCTGATGCTGCCAAATACAGGGATAAGAACGGAAACGACAGTTCCTTAAGCGACGCGGTTGCGGTTGTTATACCAAATGTTACTGTTACTGCTACCGATAAGGATGATTTTCGCTCGGTGATAAAGAGCGATATCGTTATTCAATGTCCCACGGTGGATTTTCTCGGCACTAATGCCGAGATTACGGATTATTCACTGATTGCCTGTCAGGGAGTTTATTTTACGGAGGGTGCGGGCGGCTCAAAGTATATTGATGTGAACGGCGATCTTTATGGAGGAGTTCATCCCGCGGCGTCAACCACTGATGAGCAGATACTTAACTCTGCAACCTATCAGGTATATGGCGGGATCAATGTTTACAACAGTGTCGTCAATCTGAAAAGTAACCAGATCGTATCAAAAGGTGATATCAATATCAGCGGTTCAGGTTCGGAATTGAACATAGGAAGTAATGAAATGGTATCGAGCGTTCCGGGAGTATGGTTTGATACGATGAGAACCGTAAAAGGGGCGGCATCTCCGAAAGTTACCGTAAGGGCAAATATGTATGCTCTCAATGATCTTGAACTTAATGCAAATGGCAGTGATGTCCGGCTTCTTGGCGGTTATGATTACTACGG
>JAFZQP010000141.1 GCA_017620345.1 Lachnospiraceae bacterium | reverse complement strand
CCGAATAATCCCACAGCTTGATCTTCATACCTTTGATGAAGATAAGACCGGCTATATATTCTATAAGGGTCATCATCACACCCATCGCCAAAATGGTCAGGATTACCTGTAAAACGCTCATTCCCTCTGAATAATCCCTGCCCAGATAAGGAATGATCGGCATCACAAACAGCACCATGAGTCCGAAACCGTATAAAGGAAGACAGGGGCCTACAAGGAATCCCGGATTGATCCACTTTCTCTCAGGATTCTTGTTGGAAATGAATCTCCTGAAAAACAATTCGATGACCCAGCCGATCATACTTCCGAACATAAACAGAAATGCGAGTGACAAAAATGCAGCTTCAAACTTGTTAGTGATTTCCATGTGATCGTCTCCTTAAGCGTTTTCTTTATTGTCTTCAGATCACTCCCAATGGTATCAGGATGATAAGCAGTATCGCAACCAGACCCCACTCGCAGGCAAGAAAAGCGTTCCTGTGTTTCGGTGTCATGTCAGGGACATAGTTGCTCGCAAGGAAGAACGGTATATATGTGGTGATGAACACCGGGAGCACGCCCCACCACTTATACACCCAGATGAACGAGTGATTCGATGTACCCGCGAGAAACGACTCGAACAGCGCGAAGAGGAGCGCCATCTCAATGGCTCCCGCAAGCTTGCAGCTGATCCCGCCTTTACCGTCTTTTGAAAAGTACCTCTTGCTCCTGTCGGCAGGAAGCATCTTGAACGATATGATGCCGGCGAGCGAGAACATCATCGAGAGTTCCCAGCAGACGCCGATCAGCAGGATAAAAGTCGTCGACGCGTTGGATACGGACCACAGCGGATATCCGGTCACGTGTCCGATGATCGCATTTGCGATCTCATAAAGCCAATGCACGCCATACAGTGCAAAACCGGCCACGACTACATCGTAGTTCTTTTTATGAACCTCAGACCAGTAGAAGTAAAAGACCACCGCCAGGATGAAAATGAAAGTCCAGTTGAAATTCTCAGTGCTTCTGACTCTTATCGCATCGACAAGACTTTTTGCCGCGTCTGAGCCGTCTCCCCAAAACACAAACATACTGCACCTCCTTTACCACAGATCTGTAACGATTATATCATATTTGAATGGCTGGTTTCTTAATGCTGACTCAAGTTTTTCCTTGAGAGTCTCCTAGAATATCATAAACTCTTTACAAATTGTCGTTTCATGAAGCGCCATTTTCTGTCATCGTTTGTGAAGCCTCACACGGCTAAAGCCGCGTGCTTCCTATTGCCGCAGGGGACCCTGCGGTTGCCCTTTAGGGGCATCGGAGTGCCTGTCGTCCTGTAAGGGATAAGCTCAGAAGCCTGCGGTTTACGCCGCAAGTACCGTTTCCATCCTAATCAGGTCGATCCAGGTGCAGGTGCTTCTCCTGGCGATCGAAGGTACTTTTGCCTCCAATGCCAACCTCTCCGTTTCCGGCAAGGATTTTATAAGCTCACGGATGTAATACCGTGCACCTATGTTGTAAGTTGCGTTGAGATCACAGTTGTATATTTTTCCGGTCGTAAACTCGCACATGCTGTATGAACCTCCGGTCTTATCGCTCTCTTTTCCACGCAAGACCTTCCCTGAACCGTCATAGGCATATCTGCTCGTTCCCCACGCATTGACACGGGATATACGTATTCCTGCCCGATGTGCTTTGTCTGTGACCATCTGCTGTACGTACTGTACTCTCCAGTGATGCAGGCGCTGCTTCTTCGAACCTCTTTTTCTGCCGGACAGTTCCAGATGCTCAAAAACGATCACATCAACTTCATTTTCCGCGGCTATATCTATGATATATTGAGCCGTCAGAACAGCGATCCGGTCATTGATGCCTCGTGCTCTCGCCCATAATCCCGGCATTTTCCATGCTCCGTTCTGCTGCGCCTTTTTTATCCTGTTTATGGCATGCTCAAGAGAGTCGTATTCTCCCGGCAGTTTCAGAAACCTTCTGCCGAGGATCGTGCCGTCCCAAGCCATGACACATACAGTTGCTGCATTATTGATACCAAGATCTACTGCCAGTATCTTTTGTTTTGATACATGCTTATCTGCAAGTTTTACATTCTCCTCAAAAGAAAAATCGAGATACCACTCCTTCCCCCGCTTTCGCAATACCGGAACGCATTCCGATCTCCCAGCACAGTGTTTCCGGATGTAGTCCACATCCGATCTGCACAGTGATACCGTAAGCCAATCCCATGTGTTGCGCATAAACACTTTGACCCTTGCTGTGTCATCGTCCACTCTGACATACGAACTGTCCCTGTACATGGCAGGGCATACATGACCGGCCACAGGCTTTGCCGGCCTTTTCCCTCTTGTAAGGGGATCTGCTGTCGTCCAGTTATCGAGATTAGATCTGTACGACGACACCATACCAAGAGCTTCACTTATGGCTGCTCTGCGCATATATGACGGAAATTTGTAGAATCCCTTTCCAAAATCGTAACTTACGGTCGGCCTTTTCGACGTCCTGATAGTCAGTTTTTCTACAGCGTTTACCCTGCGGATAGACGTGCTGATATCGGCTATTTTATCCCATTCTGTATCGATCACATCTATGAAGAAATCCACAGCATCGCGATAAAGCCGGACAGTTTGGTCGAATATCCGGTTATAATGCTTTATCTTTACTTTATAACTGCTGTAGATCTTCACTTGTGTTCCTCTTGTGTCTCTATGTAATGCCTGACCTGTTCTAGGCTCCTGTCACTCACCGTCACGATACAGTATGACGGATTCCAAAGATGACCTCCCCACAACTGTTTCTTTAGTTCCGGATATTCCATGAACAGCCATCTGGCTGTATTCCCCTTAAGTATCTTTATCATGTCCGGAATAACAAACTGCGGGCTGCAGTCTACGAGCATATGTATGTGGTCAGGCATTACCTCCATGGCTTCTATCCTGAACCTGTACTCTTCGGCAAGTTCGGTCAAGTGTCGGATAACTGATTCTCTTACTTTTCCGGCAAGGACCTGCTTTCGGTATTTTGTACACCAGACGATATGATATTGGATAGAGTATACATATCCCCTACCATATGTAAGATCATCTCTGATTGATTTAATATTGCGCTTACCCATATGGAAATCATACCATACGAAGTAGAAAAAATCAAGTTCCGATCGCCTAACTCATGACTAAAGTCACGAGAATGCGGCGATCTTTTTTTCAAAGGCAAACGGGAGGAGCCTGCGCTCCTCCCGATCTCTTCATTTATCTATCATCGCCCTCCGGCCGCTCACATCGATCCCTTACTGGTTTCCTCCGGGCACCATCGGCTTGTTGTTATCGAGCGCCTGCGCGGGCTGACCGTTCACATTGCCAAGCTTCAGACCGGGCTTTGCATCCAGGATCTCCTGGCGTTTCTTTGCAAAATCCTCTTTGGGCTTGCCGGCAGGTCCGCCGACCTTATCCTGAAACTGTGCAAAGTCCATATCCCTGACATTGCCGTCCTTCCTTTCCTCCTTCGGAGCTTCCTTCCGGTCCTCCGGTTCTTCCTGCCCTTCCTCTGCATCGAACCACTCGTCCTCTTCCTCCTGCTCCTCCTTCGGAACATCCTGTTTTGAAGGATT
>JAFZQP010000140.1 GCA_017620345.1 Lachnospiraceae bacterium | reverse complement strand
GATGATAAGTGCTGTTGCGGCAATGAATGCAACAAGGATAACGTTTATGACGAGCCTTGGCATATCAAGATAAGGATTTCGCCTGATGACAAGCCAAGCCATATACGCAAATACCACGGCAGCCGCGATCCAGACCGGTTTTGACCCGGCCCTCCTGTCGCTTTCATCGGCTTTCTCATCATACGCATATGATACGAACCCTCTGTATCCTATAGCAACAACTGTGATACTGATGTAGTACGCATATCTCCAGAAAAATCCTTCGGGGTTGTTAAATCCGTGCCAGACGGCGTCAAGACAGTTGATCCACATGCTGACCGATACCGCAAGTACTGTTGCTGCGTTTGCGATCTTTTCACGAATATTTATCCTCCCGGATGCAAAATATACGACCGCAAAGAAGAATGCAGCCACACTGCAGTATATGAGGGGACGCAGGTCATTTCTTGCACATCCACTGAACATTCCCGCAAAGAGCTGATCCAGGGGGAACCGCCTGTAGAAGCCGTAGTCGGCACCCTCCGTTGTCTTTTCTCCAAGCAGCGACAAACCTGTCCTTATCAGGAAAAATCCGTCGATAAGCAGTATCGTTACCCCCGAAAGGACAAGCTGCGGTAATCTCCTAATAAGGCTCCTGTCGATGATCAGCCTCGTAAAATACAGTATTGCCATAAATATGACGAGCATGAAGCCCATATGATAATTGACATATATGTAATAACATGTGGATAAGATAAAGCCGGTCCGGTACCTGCCATGCTCAGCGTACTCAAGGAACAGATACAGTACAAGAGGCAGAACGGCGAGCGCACCGAAGTATATCGTAAGGACCAGATATCCAAAAAAGAATGAGGAAAATGCGTAGCCTGTCGAGAACAGAAGCGACATCCGGGAAATCTTATACCTGTTATTAAGAAGTACTGATGTACACAATCCCGCGATCGCTATCTGAAGTGAATATATGAATTGTATCCCGGCAACTATCCTGTCCCCGGGAAACAGAAACAACAGAAGCAACAGAGGGTCATGAAGCTGGAATGCAGCGAGCCCCGGAAAATCACCTCCGAGAGTCTTGGCAAGCATGTAAGACCAGTCGTTCTTCGACTTCATCGTATTGATAAAATACGCATAGAAATTTACGAACTCAACGTCCATGTCACCCGTAAGGATCGATCCCGTCCCGTACGGATACATGCCGCATATGAACCAGAAAATCTGAACCATAACAAAGGGGATCAGAAAAGCGCATACGTATATTCCAAATTTGCGGTTTTGGGGCCGTCCCTCTGTCATCTTAATATGATCAACCTTTCACACTTATACGTTTGTGAAGATACGTATAGTATCTCAGCCATGCAAATGCGGCACTGACTATCCAGACAACACCTGCCGATACCCATATGCCCGTTCTGCCCATTCCCATATATACAGTCATAAGAACCGGTATCGTAAATCTTCCTATGACCTCAACTATTCCGTTAGACAGTGCAAACAATCCGTCCCCGACTCCGGTCAGAACGCCGCGGATAACATATATACTGCCAAGCGCCAGGTAGAACAGGCTCGTTATCCGAAGTCCCCTTCCGCCTTCTGCTATAACTTCCACATCTGTAACAAACATTCCCGTGATCCTGCCTCCGAACAGTTGCATCACAAGTATCATGAACACGGAAAGGACTGCCATTATGAGAAATCCCTTTTTGTATCCCATATATACTCTGTCGGATTTCCTGGCCCCGTAATTCTGACCGCAGTATGTGGCAAGCGCCGTACCCAAAGTCCCGTAAGGCTGATGGATCAGCTGCTCTATCCTGCTCGTTGCGGTAAATGCAGCAACCATGACCGTTCCGAAAGAATTAACGATACGCTGCACTGCCATGGATGATACTGCTATCAGTCCGAACTGCAGTGACATCGGAACACCGAGACGTACGACCCGCATGATCATATCCGTCGATATGGTAAGGTCTCTTCTCTTTATCTTAAAGTAAGGATTGACTATATAAGCGTATATCCCGCATCCGATCGATGCGGCAGCCTGGGCTATTACCGTTGCGATCGCCGCACCCTTTATCCCCATACGAAAATTATACACGAACAGCAGGTCCAGACCAATATTAAGAAAAGTGGATAATATAAGAAAATAAAGAGGAGTTCTGGAATCCCCGAGAGCACGTATCATCGCAGACAGATAGTTGTACATCGACACGAACAGGAGCCCGACGCACATATATCTTATATACATCACCGAATCAGCGATTATCTCTGTCGGAGTGCTGAGGATCCGGAGAAGGGACGGAGCCGACACAAAACCTATAACACCGAATGCCAGCGGAACCGCGAGCATGATCAGTCCTGTATTGACTATGCAGTTCCTGACCTTGTCATCATCATGAGCACCGTAGAACTGTGATGCGATTATGCCTCCGCCTGACCCGATCCCGTTACAGAGTGCAAAGAAAAGAAAGGTCACCGAAAAGGTAGCACCCACGGCGGCCAGTGCGTTCGCGCCAACGAACCTGCCGACTATCATTGAGTCGGCAAAATTATAAACCTGCTGAAACAGATTACCGATAAGCGTCGGAAGAGCAAAAAATATGATGTGCTTTACCGGATCACCTACGGTCATATCGGTCACATGATCTTTGTTCATTATTTACCGTAGTAGTCCCCGTAGTATTTACCGTAATATCTTCCGTAATATCTCTTATATTTGCCGCCCATCTCTACCTTGTTAAGGACGACGCCGAGGATGTTGCACTCTGCCTTGCGAAGCTGCTCGATGACCCTTTCCGCAAAGGCTCTGCCTGTTACCTTCGTCTGCACGACCAGGACGACACCGTCGCATTCCTTGGCAACGATCGCGCTGTCGATAACGCTCCCGAGAGGCGGCGTATCAATGATTATATAGTCAAATTGTTCCCGAAGCGTTGCCAGAGCGTGACCGAACTTCTTGACACCCAGAAGCTCTGCCGGATTGGGAGGTACCGCACCCGTAGGGATCAGGAACAGTCTTGGTATGTTTGTCATGAATATACACTCTTCAAGCGGCTTCCTGCCGGCAAGAAAATGCGCAAGACCTCCCGTTGTCTTTGACATCTGATATCTGCCGTTAAGTACTGATTTTCTCATATCTGCATCTATGAACAGTACGCGTTTCCCCGCCTCGATCATTGAAATCGCAAGGTTGAAGGATACCGTTGATTTGCCTTCTGCGGGAACACAGCTTGTAAATGCGATGACTTTGACATCATCGCCGCAAAAATCTATGTTGGTACGAAGCGTCTTATAAGCTTCACTGAGCCGAAAATCAAGGGTGATCTTCTTATTGATCATTATCACATTTCGGTCATTATTCACTGCTGCCATTATTTCCCCCCTCTGTTACGGACTTTGCCTCACGCACCAGTTTTGATGCATCGGAAAGCGTTTCTGTCATGACTATATGCGAGTGCTCCGGCATCTTCTTCTTTTTCTTTTTCTTCTTTTTTTTGTCGTTACTTCCGTTGATAAGATCCTCATCAAGGACCGGGATCGTTCCCAGAACGGACAGGTTCAGGTATTTCTCCACATCATCGGGATTTTTGATCGTATCATCCATTATGTATATGATGATTATGATCATCACGGCTATGAATGCACCTGCAAAACCGCCTATGGCCGTATTCCGGAGTACCTTGGGACTGGATGTGACCGTAGGCAGATTACCTTCCTCCACCACATTGACAGCTTCCGTGTTCATAACGTTGGCTATATGCTCGGCCGCTGAGATCCTGACTCTGTCAGCTATGGCTCTTGCCATGTACGGGTCGGTATCCTCTGCGGTGATCGATACTATTCTCGTATCAGTAGGAACAGAAACCGTGATCTTTTTCTTGAGTTTTTCGGTAGTCATATCAAGATCAAGCTCACTCATTACCTGCTCGAGAACCGGACGGCTTGTCACAAGTTCCCTGTAGTCCTTGGTAAGCTGGGCTCCCGACTGCAGATCGCTGTAAGTAAGAGCATCGGAATTCTGCCTGTTGATAACATATATCTTTGTAGTTGATTCGTATTTGGGTGTTATTAAGAAAATACAGATCAGATACGTAACGACAGCCACCAGTACGGCGCTGCCTATGACTATCCAGATCTTGGACAGAACAACTCCAAGAAGTTCCAGGATGTCTATCTCAATGACGTCCCCATCGTCATTAACAGAGCGATTGTTCTCTATCATTTTTTTCCCCTCACCTTAAATATACTCGTTCCCTATGATCTTTGCCGGATTATCGACAAGTAATCTCTGCAGATATCCCTCACCATACCGCTTTGCAACATAACTTGCCGCCTCCCGGATATGCGGAGCACGGCTCGATGTATTATGTGCATCCGTTGCGAGAAAATGCACCATTTCCTCTTTGAGAAGCTTCTTAACAAACGACCTTGTCCGCAACCCCAGCCGGAAGGCTTCGGCATTGATCTGAATATAGGCGCCTCTTCGTATCAGCTCATCGATACCCGTAAGATCTTTCGTAAGAGCCGAATACCTCTCTATATGTCCTATCACCGGAATGTATCCCGCATTTCTTACAGATGATATGGCTTCCTCCAGGCAGCGCCTGTCGGCGGAATAGGAAAACTCCAGAAGAATATAATCGGATCCCGCAAGGGTCATAATGCGTCCACTGTCAAGCCACTCGGTGATGCTCGGATAATAGTATATCTCACATCCCATATAGAGCTTCATATCAGCTATCTTTTGATCCGATGCCACAGCAGAGCGCAGCAGTTCAAATCGCTGCCGTACAGTATCCGCATCAGCTTCCATATGACCCGGATGATAATGATATGTAGCTATGACGGATCTTATCCCTTCATCACGCATGATATGGAGCATCCGCAGTGAATGCTCCATATCGCGCGCTCCATCATCCACTCCGGGGATGATGTGACAATGAATATCCGTAATGTCCGACATTCTAGTGAAGTTTCGTGGGAGCTGACCCAAATAATGTAGCGTTATTTGCATTTGCTGCAGTCTGTGCAGCCTGATTCAGAACAACTATTGATACAGTACCGAATGACGGTGCCACAAATCCCACATACCCGTTCCTTACGGTACACGGAACCATGATCTTTTTCCCGTTCGGAGTAAGGATATAAGCAAACACGTTGGATGCTCCGTTAGGAAGCCCTGCAACAGCAAATACAGTAGGAATATCTCCACCCTTATAATCCGCAGGTGCTACGATCTTGATCGTCCCCTTGACTTCCGCCGTCATTCCCATGCTTGCAGCGTTCTGAGCGATATATTCCGCAAGCGCTTTTATCTCCTTCTGAGTCGGAGTCGTGATCGTCGCAGACGATGTACCGGGCTTTCCGGGTATCTGAACGGTAACTGTTCCGGCCACGGGACTCGGAGCAGCGTATACTGCTGTCCCGATCATCATGGCAAATACAGCCATAAGTGCTATCATAACTTTGATTTTTTTCATATCCACTCTGCCTCCTTAAAACATTGAGAACTACCTTTATTGTTCCACTTTTACATAGAATCTGTCAACTACAAGTTTTTTTAATTCTTCTTCATCAACTATATAACCCATTTCATATTCGTAATCTTCTATCTCACCCGGCTCGATGCGTTTCATCTGTCCCGGCACGGATACGATCTGACTGTCCTCAAGTTCAAGGTCCAGCATGAGTTTAGCCAGATACGTCATCTCATCGATCGACAGGTTGGTCTTGATCTTGGCCGATTCCCTGTTATACATACTGATCGGATACATCAGATTACGGGATGTCTCCTCTTTCAGTGCAGGAAACAGCTTCTTAAGATACGCTATCTGTCTCATCATCCTGCCCATCGCACTGTCGTCAATACCTGTGTCTCTCCTTGCCACGAATATAACGGCATCTTCTCCGAGAAGCAGATAGTCGGTAACACCCGCCTTCATCTTGGGATCCCATTTTGTCAGATCCTCGGGGATGTCGACCCTGATCCCTCCGAGTGAATCATTGATATCCGGTATCGCCGATATATCTATCGCAACATATCTGTAAATAGGTACATTATAGAGCAGTTCGCTGACAGCCTCCGATACGGCTTCATTTGTCTTCTCGCCCTGTGTTCCGAAGCTGTGCTGTATCGCTATCGGTCCTTTCCTGACGGTTGCGACTTCATCGTTAAGATCGAGTACTTTGATATCGGTAACGGTATCTCTCGGAATACACATGAAGCTGACCGTCTTTTTAACCGCATCAACCGTTCCGAGAACGATCGTATCTGCCTGATACGGGTTGACATCTGTATCCGTGTCTGCCTTTAATCCATAATCATCGATCCCGGTAACAAGTATGTTGATAAGGTTGTCATTGTACCTGTACTTCTGCCCTTCGAATTCTATCGTTACATTCGGCTCATATTCATCTGCCACCTTCGCGTTAGGATTCGCAACGATCTCGCTTACTTTAGCGGAAGATTCTTCACCGGCCGTATTTGCCTGAAACATATCCGCTGTAAGTATATCCGCCCGCTGCCACTTTCTGTATACGATAACGAATGCGATCAGCAGAATGCCTATCACAACCGATAATATGGCAAGAACCACCTTTGCCCATTTAGGCACGCCCTTTTTTTCCGACTGACTGTTTTCCAATCACTTTCCCCATCTGACTTCATCAAGGACCGCATGAACGAACAGACGCTTACTCTCATCGCCGCAGTGTGTGATCAGCACGATCGCATGATCTCCGGGTTGCGGCTTGGCATCTTCTCTTATGTTCATTGCCAGATCCCTTATGTCAGCTATTGAATCGTAATATTTATTAAATGCTGCCGGATCGTTAAAATCATAGTCCTTCATTATATGATCACTCGATCCTATATAGCATGCGTATATTCTGTAAGTTAATTCGGCCTCGCTAAGATAAATATTTACCCTGTCATGTGTCTTAAAAAAATCAGGATCATGAAATGCCGCAAGTCCGGTGAACATCGTTCCGTCATCAGGGTTCTTCCCATAAATGAGTGTGACCGGATCCGAAAAATCCTTTCCGTTAAGTGAATCGGTTATTATCATTCCCTTATCGCTTGGATTCCCGTCAATATCATGGGAAAACCAGAACGGATCCACAGCATCCTCACAGTAGGCTACAGGCTCTTCTATTCCCGTCCCCGGTATCTCTATGAAAGCATATACGTCACTGCACCTGTTCTCGAAACCTGCAAGATCGATGTCTCTTTCAATGTCTCCGCTGCTTTCATATGCACCGTACCACTGCGCCGGTCTTGATACAGGTTCTGCAGCTGTTACGGTATCCAGAAGTTCATCGACTGTACTGATCTCTGTTTCCGGTTCCGTATTTTCTGTTGTATTGCCCTGTCCCGCAGATCTGCTTCTTCCCGCATAATACCCGATCGCAAATACAAGTGCGATGACTATTAACAGCGCTGCGACTATGGCAACTGCTATTCCCCTCTTGCTACCCATATCCGGTTAATAAACTTTATCCTTGACAACCCTGATAACTCTGGGTGTGCTCTCCTCGTCATCATATGAAAACTTCTTGATCTCACTGACCATATGATGGATCTTGGCTTCCTCGGTAACTTTGCGTTTCTCTTCTTTGCTCAGATATGCCCATTCCACCGTGTCATATCCTGAAGGTACCATATCCGATCCGCATTCACCGCAGTAGTATCTCCTGTCGGCCTCACTGTGCGCAGCTACGGTATTGCATTTATAGCACACAAAGACGTATTCTTTTTGGTATTCCCCGGCTTGTTCGGCTTCAGTTCCCGGCTCGGGTTCCGGCCAGAGTTCAGACCACAGTTCAGGGTCAGGCTTCGCAAATCTGGAAGCAAGGATCTTATCTCTTTCTTCCTCACTCATACGGTTCCACTGTGCCGATCCGATCCCGAGAGACACAAAGGACGCACCGCATCTTGGACATTTTTTTTGAGCGTCATCCATCAGATCCAGATATCTGCAGTTCTCGCAACATCCGATATTCATACTTCCCCTTAATTCCCCTTAATAAAGATAAACACTTATTGGTATAATTTCATATCGATCGGTACTCCGCCTATCGGTGTCACTACAGTCATGTCCATCATCGGTCTGTTCGTAACTCCCGAATAGCCCGCATACAGGCCGTATATATAGGCTGCTTTTCCCTTAAGCTGGTTCTTGAACAGTTCATACTTTGCCTTGTCGACGTATAATCTCATGTACCACTGATAACCGTCACAATCATTTACCATTATTGCCAGCCAATACATGGACCCGACCTCTTTTACCGGCTGGGCATCCATTATTGTGCCGAGCAGATATATCGGTGTTCCTCCGAGATGGTTATCCGAGTTATATGAATTGAACTTTGCAAAATCAGCGTACATAAATCCGGCACTTGCAGGTCTGGGTACCGTTACGGGAGTCGCCCCCCTCTTGGGATTAGTCCTGGAACGAAACTTACTCCGTCTCTGACTCTCGGTCATAAGATCGCCGGCGGATGATCCCGATGAACTTCCGGACGACTTGGTAGTCTTCGAGCCGCTACTTGCCGAACTCTGTGCCTGGTTCTTGGACCCGGAAGACGCAGGCGTTGGCGTAGGCGTTGGAGTAGGTGTGGTTGTAGTCTTGGTCTTGCTGTTCGAACTGCCTGATGATGACGAACTCAGGTCTTTTGATGTGGTTATCGGAAGATCATCCGATGTCATAGACATATTGGTGTCGTCATCAAGACCTATCTTTTCCGCACAGGTCTCACACATAGTCCAGCCGTCATCGAGCATATCGCACAACTGTTTTGTCTTATATGAACCGGTAAGTTCAGGACAGTCCGGCGTAATGTGAAACCATGTTTCATCCTCACTTTTGAGAATATATACAAGCGTACCCTTCTCAAGCGTCATCGCTCCGACACACTGTGGCACAAGCAGCAGGGCGCAAAATGCCGCGCCCGCTGCCATTATGATCTTTTCAAAAATCCCGTTTTTCATAATCAATTACACTCCTCTTTTACAGATTCTGGTATTATCTGTTTTTAACCCTTACATGCACTTCTTTACTTATTCCCGCACAACGGAGCTGAACCCATGCATCTCCGGCCTGGTTACCCCTGTAGTGACCGTTGCTTCCTTCAAGTACTCCGCTCTTTTCGCTGTAAGAGATATCATGAACAGACGCTGTTCCACCGTCATCCTTAACGGCTCTGCCGCCTATGTCTATTTCATCGCCGACATATATCTCACGGTAATCATCAACATCGATACGGCTGGGCAGACTGCATTTTGCCTTTGCGATATTACTGTAAACAGGTGTACCGTCATTATCAAATACAACCCTTACCCAGTATTCGCGTTCCTTACCTCTCTTGAGACTGTTATCAACGATACCGGATTTTTCTGTTGACCAGCTTTGTCCTTTGTCCTTACTGAACTCAAATGTTATTTTACTCTCATACGGCTTATCCTTTGAGTTAAGGCCCCACTTGAGCCTGATCCCGGATCCCGAGCCGCTCCAGCTGCCACCGAATCCTGTAGGAGACAGAGGCAGGTTTTGGATCTGCTTCGTATACGAGAACAGGAAGCTGGCTGATTTATCCGTTGCGCCCTGTATCAGATAGAAATAGCAATCTCCCACATTCAGAGTCGTATCCCGAAGGCATTGCGCCAGCTCTCCTGCTCGGCGATAAGCGCGCTGTAGATATCCGAAGCGTCATCGGTCGTGATGATGTTTATGAGAGTGATGCCGATCTTGCTGTCGGAAAGCCCCTTTT